>DOMW01000154.1:5324-9558 GCA_003510345.1 Clostridiales bacterium
AAGTGGGCCAGAAAAAGGATTTATGGGAAGAAACAAAACGCGGTCGTGTATATCGGCGAATTCGCGCGCGGCTCGCTGGCAAGAGTGCGGTTGGACGTGGTGCCGGACGAGCTTTTGGGCATGACGCAAACGCAGGCGGATTTGCCCAGGCGGTATGGCGTCCGTATCGTTTTTTTGGAGCGTGACGGCGAGCCGGTGGATGGTGAAGCGACGCTTAAGGAAGGCGATGTGATTGCGGTGTTCGGCAAACGCGAGCAGATCGATAAAGTGTTTGGTATTGAGAAAAAATGAAACGAATGCTAAAGAATACGCCGCGTTGAACGATAGCATAAATGGAAGCTATACAGTTGACAAAGAAATGTCGGCATGTTAGGCTAATAGTGACGAAAGTAATTGCCAGAGGAAGGTTTTTATGACTGGATACGCGATTTCCGCAATTGCGGGAGCAAATGGCATCACCAATATGTCCGGTATATCCGGCTCGCGTGGGGCGGGGCCTGTGCCTCCCGTGCCGCCTGTTCCCGAAGTCAAAAGTTCTTTACAGACGAAAACGGTAACCGCGCCTGGTGCAAGCACACCGGCGGAGCAAGCGGCACAGGTGCTTTCAAACGGCGATTTTTCCTCGCTTCCTTTTCCATCCGGCGTACAGGGCGGCGCTTATAGCACAGAACCGCAGATAGACGCTTTCACATCTCAAAGGGTTTGGTCGGCATAAACAAAGCACGAATAGACAGTAATACTTATCTGGAACAGAGAGAGCTGCATACGGTTTTCTATTTAGTTTAAGATTGTGCAAGCCGCCATATAAGCTTGCATGAATTTAGATGTTGAATGGCTTTTCATAGTTTGGCAGCGCCAAAAGGCGCGCTTTAATAGTGCGGGCGTTTTTAATTGGGGATAATATAAAACGCTTATTGGCCAACGAAGCGAGGGTCGCGCGAAAGTCCTGTTTTCGCATAACCGAGCGAGGACGGCCATCAAAGGGTATAATACCCCGTCCATAGGAGGCGGAACACGCGCATGTTAGCGCGGGGTGCAGGGCTTGCCCTGTGGTATAATACCATTTATTGTTCTTATGGAATACGCAGAAGGGTGGGCGGTTTCTATGGTGTGGGATGATGTATTGTTAACAGGCGTGGGAGATGTTGATGAACAGCACAAAGAAATATTTCGGAGGCTGGAGCTTTTAAAAAACCAGCGCGACCCGGCGCGTATCCCCAGTCTGATCCGTTATTTCGAGCAATATCTGTTTACGCACGCGAACGATGAGCAAAAACTATTTGAGACGGCGGCGTATAGCCAGGCGGGCATACACACATCTCATCACAGTTATTGTATCAGGCAGTTTATTTTGCTTAGGGAAGAGCTGATGGCTGGCGGGAATGCGTCGCTTGTGGTCGCATACCGGGAAGTCGATAACTTTATGGATGAGTGGTTTTTGCAGCATGTCCGCCAGTATGATATGGAATTTGCGTATTTTTATAAATATGGCGCGGATGAAGCCGGTGTAACAAACGCCGCGAACGGAGTGAATAATCAAAAAGAAATAATACAGGTATAAGTGGGGCGTTTCAATTCGTATTGTTTGGTATTTATTCATGAAGTGGGGAATGTACGTTGCTTTGTAGGTAGCACAATCTATGCCGCCAATAATACTATAGCTCGCAATGCACGTAAAACGGCCACTCCCCAATTGCCCCGCGCGCGGGTCAAACATCAAACCGCTCTATTACCACGCCGTTTACATGCAAACGTTTCAAAAAGTATTCCCGGTATACGGTGTTGCGTGGAAAACGATAGGTTTTGGATGCGGTGAAAAGGCATATCGTATTTTTGGAAACGACAGCTTTTTTTATGTCCTTGTATTCAAATTTCCGTTTGACGCCGATGGGGGAACGGCAGCGGATATATTTCTCGCGCACATCAATTTTCCATATCACGGCGTAAAGGAAAAACGGCACGCCGACAGCAAACAATATACAGGCGACGGCAATGGAAAGCACGACCCGGCTTTGCGTGACAGCCGTATCAAGGGCCAGCATACCCACGAGCATAAAAAAAACGATGCACAGCCAAAGATAAACGCGGGGGTAGCGCACGGTAAAATCCTCTTCGATTTTTATGACGCGCACACGGTCCGCTTTGTGAAGCTCAAGCACAAGGCTGGCCGCGGCGCCTGCCAGTAACGCCGCTAATATTACTTTTACAGGTAACGGCATAGTACGGTCATCCCTTGTCAGGTTGATAAACCGCCTCGTAAGCAGCGAGTGCGGCTTGTTGCTTGTCGTGGCGCGTTTTATTAATAGGATCGAAATTTTCCTGTACGATGTTTACGATCCCGCCATCCAGCCCGCCGTTTTCCACCATACTCGTGAGAACCTTCATTGTTTGTTCTTTATCCATTCCCTGGCGGTACGGCCTGTCTTCCGTAATGGCGGTAAATACATCGGCGACCGCCATCGTACGCGAAAGCTTATGCATCCGCTCTCCCTTGACATGGAACGGGTAGCCGTTGCCATCCATTCTCTCGTGATGAAAAGCCGCCCACCCCGCGATATTCTCCATCCCTTTGATCCTGCGCAATATGGTATAAGTATAGTATGTGTGCTTGCGCATGATGCTGAATTCCACGTGATCCAGTTTCCCGTTCTTTTCCAGCACATCGTTGGGCACAGCCAGCTTGCCGAGATCGTGCAGGAAACCGGCAACTTCCATCATATCGCATTCGTGCGCGGAAAAGCCCTCCAAAGCGGAAAGCTCGCGCGCCACCGCTGCCACGCCGCTGGAATGTGTCGCTGTAAACCGGCTTCTAAAGTCGATCACCTGCGCAAAAACCTTTGCGAAGCCACGCATCACTTCCATATTGAGCACGCCTTTGTTCCTGCGGATCCTTTCGGGCAGCAGCTTTTCATCCGGATGCCGCCACGCCTCTATCCAGAAATATTCCAGCTTGGAAAGCCGCAGCAGGGCGGCCCATGCTTCCGGGTGAAACAGCTTTTTCTGCTTTTCCATCTTTTCCATGACTGCCGGGACTTGCTCCAGGATGTCGGCTGATTCGTCGTATTGTACCGCTAACCTATCCGCAAGATGGAGCACATAAGCGCCCACGGGTATTTCTTTGTTTTTCCCGCTCCACAGCGCATGATGGTAGCGGATCAACGCCGCCTCCGCTTTTAAGAGCGAAAAATCTTTCAGCAGCTTATAACCCAACTCGGCGTGGCCGGCGATTTCTACGTCGTCTATCACGGCGCCTTTTATACGCAGCCGCTCCGCGAGCGAAAACGCGCCAATATCGTGCACCAGCGCCGCAAGCGCGATATCTTTTTCCATTTCATCCGAAAGCCGCATCTCTCTTGCTATGTGGTACGCAATATAGGCCACTTTTTTGTGGTGATTGCTGAGCTCCGGCGAAGCCAGATCCACCGCTTCTGAAAGCGCCAGCACGAAATCGAAAACAGAGACTTCATTTTCTATGTACATGATTTTCCTTCCTTTGCGTTAAGTTGCGTTGTTAATGTCATTCTCCTGCTGCAAGTATACCCATATACCACTCTATTATGCCACGTATCGCGCTAATATGCCATCAATATTGATAAACAAATTACATGAAAATAACCGGGGTCTGTGTAAAACAAAAAAGCCGCCCGTTCCCGGGCGGCTTGCTCTTATACTGTTAATAAACCTGACTTATACAGAAATATCCAGATGCCCGGAACCGCCGGATACATTTACATTCAACATCTGGATCAGTGAATTCGCGATCGCTTCCTGAGAATCCATCACATTATCCAGCACGGCGATACTTGCTTGCTCCTGCACTTGCGCGCTCTTCATTGCTACGCTCATCGCGGCAATATCCACACTGCCGATATCCATTCCGATCACCTCTTCCCTAAAGTTATATGTATTATACATTATTTGTCGCGAAAATGCAACAACAATTGTAACTTAATGGTAATTTATTCCTTGTGGAAAATTTTCTTTCTAAGCATGTCCGTTCAAATATGAACCCGTATTTTATTGTACAAATATCGTGTGTTTGTTTTTGGGTATTCCTATGTGGTCAAGGTATCCCTGCGGGATNNAAAAACTCCCTCAAAGGCAAAGGGCAAAGGCATAAAGGCATGAACAATCGCGGAAAGCCATACCTTACAACTATACAAACATATCTTAACATTTCCGTATGCTGGTCTACATTGCTGAACCGCAAATTTTCCCGGATAACTAAGGTCGC
>DOMW01000268.1 GCA_003510345.1 Clostridiales bacterium
CACCGCCGCCCTGCGCCCGCCGCATGATGACCATCCACAGCACCAAAAGCAGCGCCATCGGGATAAGGTACGGAAGGATCTGCAAAAAGAAGTTTGCTTCGGGCGTGGGCTTATAGTCCAGCGAATACCCGTATTCCAGCGGGCTGCCCGCCTCCGTTACGTCCTTCATATCCTGGTTGAACTGCTCAATGCTAGGCGGTATCGTGGATACAAAGTCATGCTGGTCGGGGAACTGCTCGTCAGCAATGACCGTATCCTTATAGCGCCCGTAGATTGCCCGGTCTATTATGACGATGTCCTTGATCTCCTTGCTCTCCGCCTTTTGCATGAACTCTTCATAGCTCAGTTCATCGATCGTCGTTTGCTGCGGGCTGCTAAAAAACTGCGTCGCAATTATAATGATCACAATGATGATAATATATATAAACGGTCCTCTTAGAAATTTGCCCAAATCGCTATCCTCCTTTTCAGGCAGTGTACTACTTACTGTTTTATACTATTTCGTTGCTGTACACAGCGCGCTTCAGCACACCGATACCGCAATAATTCCTATATCTTGAATCGTAATCCAGCCCATACCCCACCACGAATTCGTCGGGTATTTCAAAACCGGTGTATGTTACGGGCACTTCAACTGTACGCCTGTCCACTTTATCGAGCAGGCAGCAGATGGAAAGACTGGCCGGGCGGCGCGCTTTCAGCAGTTCCGTCAGGTTAAAAAGCGTGATGCCCGTATCGATGATATCTTCCACAATCAAAACATGCTTGCCGCGGATATCCTCTTCAAGGTCATACTTTATCTTTACGCTGCCCGAGCTTTCCGCACCGCTCCCATAGCTCGATATCGCCATAAACTCTATCGCCATGGGGATGCCCACATACCGCATGAGGTCTGCGAAAAACATGACGCACCCCCGTAAAATACAGATGGCGACAAGCTCTTTCCCCGCGTAATCACGGGAAATTTCATTCGCCATCTCACGGACGCGCCGCTGTATCTGTTCTTCCGTAAGCAACACGGAATCAATGTCCTGCTCTACATAATGCCCTGTCATTCAGCCCTCCCCCGTGGGTGTATATTCAAGCCGCAAAATACGTTTTGTTTCATCCGTTACTTTATATTCCTCCGAGATCGTATGCCCCACGACCCAGATAATATCTGACCCATTCGCCAGAAGCGGCGTTTGCTCCCGTTCTTTGCGCGTGAGCTTCTTATCGATAAAATACTCCTTCAGCTTCTTTCCGCCCCCCGCCCCAATAGGGCGTATGGCGTCGCCGTAATGCCGCGTGCGCAGTGTCATTGCTTTGGGCAGTTTGTCCGCGTCGAAGCATTCTATGTTACCGCCCGCAGCCGTTTTCTCCAGCCGCGTCGCTTCGCTCACCGTGATAAAACTGCCGTCCGGCAATATATTCTTATCTTCCGGGTCAAAGCGCATTTCAAACCTGTAATCCACTTCACGCCCGGTAAACCCGATCACAAGCTTGCCGTATTCCATTTGCGCGCATATACTGCCCGACAAATTGACCCGCGACCCCGTGTGGTTTTTTTTTGCCAGTTCCAGCACAGCCCGCACATGCGCGTATTCGATATCCTGCGTCACGTGCAGCGCGCGTATGGCGCAAAGCACCACCCTGCCCGCGATCGCGTTGTGCAGGGCCGAAAGCCCTTCCGCGTCAAGCTCTACCGTGTCGCCTTTTTCCGCGGCGATTGTTTGGAACGCTTCCCCGGCCCGGCTTTCCAGATAATCCGTATCCTCACGCGCAAGCACGGAAAGCCGCACGAGCGCCGCGCTCACGTCCGCGTTGAGGTGCTCCTCTATCGCGGGCAGTAATTCATTGCGCACATAGTTGCGGCGGTACGCGCTGTTGCTGTTTGTCTCATCCGTCACATACGGGATGGCATGTTCGTCCACATATTCCATGACCCGCTTTTTGCTGAGACACAAAAATGGCCGCACCATGTTCCCGTTTCTGCTGTGGATGCCGCGCAGGCCGGAAAGCCCGCTGCCGCGCAGCATGTGCATCAGTATGCTCTCCGCTTGGTCGCTTTGGTGGTGCGCCGTCGCGATGAGGTCGATATCACCCTGCCGCACCAGCGAATCAAAGTACGCCTCACGCGCGCGTTTCGCGGCCGTTTCCTCGCTCTGCCCCCACCCGGCGGCGAGGGCGGGTACATCCGCCGCGCCCATAAACAGAGGGATATGGCGCGCGTCGCAATACGCAACGACAAAGTCCGCGTCGTCGAGTGAACGCACACCGCGGATACCATGTTCAAAGTGTACGCAACATATGGAAAAATGGCGCAGCTTCGCAAGGGAGGACAAACAAACAAGAAGCGCCATGGAATCTGGGCCGCCGGAAGTGGCGACACCGATATTCTGCCCTTCTTTTATCAGGTCGTGCTCCGTTATGTATTTCCAAACCAGTTTCTCCATATTTTTACCACCATTATATCATATACTGATTCCTTTCACTTTACAACTGTATTTATACGGGAATTTATTGAAATATTTATGAACGCCCCCGCCTGTATTTGCCGCAAAACAAAACGCACCCGGTAATGTTTGCGGCGAACTTCACGATAGATAATACAACCGCGCGGTTCGCGCGGAATTTATATTGGTGGAGGTGATCCTTATGGACCCTGTTACATTCGGCGCAAGCCAAACGGAACGATCCACCGCAAGAAGCGCATCCTCGGCGCGCGCGTTTGAGGAGGAACTGGAAAAATCCGCTGAATTCCGAAAAATACTCGAGAAATTTGACGCAATGCAGGAAACGGCGGAGGAAAAAAGGGCACGGAGAGCAAAGGAAGCGGAAGCGGCCCAGGAAAAGAGCGAGAAAAACAAAAAGATAGCGCAACTACGGGGGCGTATCGCGCAGCTTAAAAGCAAGCTGATGAGCACCGGCGACCCGTCCGTTAAGGCGGAGATCGCCGCGCTTGAAACCCAGCTTTTCTGGCTCATGTTCAGTATGTAGGGGCTTTCGCGCTTACGTACGCTCTGGCCCGCCGCAGTTTGCGGCGGGTTCAGGTTTTGTAGAATTGTAAGACATGGCTTTCTGCAGTTGTTCGAGCCTTTGCCTTTAAGGGAGTTTTTAAAACCATAGGTTCTGAGCCGCCGGCGGCATATAATGCGCCGCAGGCTCCTTGTTCCATGAGGAATACCAAAAAGCAAACGCAAGCTATTTGCACAATATAATATGGTTTCGCATTTGGTCGGACATGCCTGGAGGACGGGAATAATCAAAATTTTGGAGGTTATTATGAAAATTGCGCCAAACATTGAAATGCTGGAGATCAAAGGGGAACGCGGAACGCTCTACCCGGTTTTATTATGGGACGACGCCGAGCTTGTGCTGATCGACACCGCGCTGCCCGGGCAAACAGACGCGCTGCGCGAAGCGGTGGAAAAAACCGGCCATTCACTCGGGGATATCACGAAAGTCATTCTCACACATCAGGACTTAGACCATGTTGGCAGCGCAAAGGCCCTGTCGGGGCTGGGCGCAAAAATTCTCGCGCATAAGTTGGACGCGCCCTATATCGAGGGCGAAATAACATCCATTAGGCTGACAGATATGGAAAGCCGCCTTGCAGAGCTGAGCGAGGAAGAACGGGCTTTTTATGAACGCGCGAAAAAAGGCGCGCCCTATTTTTTTGTCCGTGTAGACCAACCCTTGCAGGACAGCGACGTGCTTTCGTATTGCGGCGGGATTGAGGTTTTGCATACACCCGGCCATACGCCGGGGCATATTGCGCTGCTGCTCCGGGAGAGCAACATATTGGTCGCGGGCGACGGCGCAAATATTCTCGACGGCCAACTTTTTGGCTCGAACCCGGACTTCACAAAAAACATGGAGGAAGCGCAGGTTTCTTTTGAAAAGATGCTTGCCAAAAAACCCGCTTCCATCATTTGCTACCACGGCGGGCTTTATACAACGCAGGCAAATGCGGGCGTGGCTAATGCGCATTGATTTCTCTGTTCCATTCACGGCGGCGTGCCATTTGATACGCCCTTGCCCGCCGGGCGCCTCTCCATTTCCTCTATTTTTTCCCGTTCGGCGCGTGGGCGGGC
>DOMW01000228.1 GCA_003510345.1 Clostridiales bacterium
CAACTTATATGATACACCATCACCCACCGTACTCTACCTCTGCTATGGCGACAGACAGATTATTGAAAACCATTACAATACCGCAATAGGATGGGTGGATTATATGCTCGCCTGCGCCAAGGAGCATAACCCCCTCTACGAGGACCAGCCGCAATACCATGACGACGGCGTGATAGAGCCGGGCCACCAGGCAGCTTATGTGCGCGCGCTAACAATGAATCTGTGTAAGGAAGAAAAACGGCCCAAAGTTGCCGCCCAACTGGTGCGTGAGATAGAGGCCTGCGGCTACCGCCTTAACACCGGGTTTTTGTCAACGCCCTTCCTGCTGCCGGTGCTATATGTGGCCGGCATCACTCCGCTTCAGGAAGCGCCGGGCTACAAGGCATTCGCGTTACATCCCCTCCCCGGAGGAAGCCTCACACATGCCGAGGCCCGCTATGCATGCCCATTCGGCACCATTATCTCCGGATGGGAAAGGGCGAATGGAAGGCTGCTGTATCATTGCACAGTGCCGGTCAACACTTCCGCGCGGCTCACCCTGCCGGATGGCCGTCAATTGAATCTTGGCAGCGGGGAGTACCATTTTGAAGCGGAGTATGCCGCCGAAGCCTATGAAACAAAGTCGGAAAATGGAGGGAAAACACTATGCTGACAAGCCGTCAGGAACAGCAGCTACAAGACATTTTGGCACGGATGAGTCCCGAGGAAAAGATCGGCCAGCTACAACAGCGCGGCCCCTCGCTGGTGGGGGCCTTTGATGTGGATTTTGAAGAGCTGGTCAACATGGTCTATGATGGACGTATCAGCAAGGAAAAGTTTGATGAGATGCTATCATCGTCCCATCAGGACTATCATGAGAAGGATTTGCGCGCCGGGCGAATCGGTTCATACAACGGTATCGCAGATGCAAAAACCGCGTGTGCGCTCCAAAAAATTGCGGTAGAGGAAACCCGGATGGGCATACCACTGCTGTTTGGCTACGATATTCTTCACGGCTACCGTACCATCACGCCCATCCCTTTAGGCGAGAGCTGCGCCTGGGACCCGGCGCTCTGGCGTAAAACGGCCCGTATGGCGGCGGAAGAAGGTACGTCAAGCGGTATCCAAATGACCTTCGCGCCGATGGTAGATGTGGCCAAGGACGCGCGATGGGGTCGTATCGCCGAATGCGCCGGAGAAGACACATTGCTCAACGCCGTATACGGAGCCGCGAAGGTTCGGGGCTTTCAGGGCGACGACCTGAGCCAAAACAACGCCATGGCCGCCTGTGTCAAGCACTTTGCCGCATATGGCGCGGCTGAGTCCGGACGTGACTACAACCGCGTTGATCTCTCCCGACAGCGCCTTTACGAGGACTATCTTCCGCCCTTTGAGGCCTGCGTCAGGGCTGGAGCGCGGGCGGTAATGCCCGCGTTTAACGACATCAACGGCGTGCCCTGCACGGTTAACCACTGGCTGCTTCATGAGCTTTTGCGGGACGAGTGGGGCTTCGACGGCATGACGGTCAGCGACGCTAACGCCATTGCGGAGTGTGTGTCCCACGGTGTTGCGGCAGATAAAGCAGACGCCGCCCTACAGGCGTTGAACGCCGGGATCGATATGGATATGGCCTCAAACGCATACGCTGAAAACCTGCAGGCCCTGCTTAACTCCGGTCGTTTGGAGATGGCTGTGCTGGACCGGGCAGTCGCCCATGTGCTGCGGGTCAAGTTTGAGCTTGGTCTGTTCGATGATCCTTACCAGACCTGTACAGACAGGGAGCGGAGTACACTGCTTTCACCTGAACACAGGGCATTAGCGAGGGAAGCCGCCGAGAAATCCATCGTCCTGCTGAAAAACAACGGGGTCTTGCCGCTGACGCCAGACCTCAAGTTAGGCGTTGTGGGGACGCTGGCTGCGGCTCGCGACGAGATGACCGGTACCTGGGCCATCAAGGCAAAGGGAGAAGATTGTGTCAGCATCCTCGACGCCTGCGCCGCTCAGCACGTAAACCACGTATTTATCCCCGATTCTTCGTCGCTTAAAGGCACGGACTGTGACGCGTATATCGTAGCGGTCGGCGAAAAAAAGTCCCAGAGCGGCGAAGCTGCCAGCCGGGCATGTATTGACCTGAGCGCTGAGCAGTTGGAACTGCTCAAGACAGCCTTGAGCACAGGCAAGCCGGTGGTGGCTGTTCTGTTCAACGGGCGTCCGCTGGCGCTGCCCTGGGTTGCGGAGAATATTCCGGCCATCCTTGAGGCCTGGCATCCCGGTATCGAAGCGGGCACCGCCATTTTGGACATCCTGTTAGGCCGCGTCAACCCTTCCGGCAAGCTGACCACAACCTTCCCGCACTCCGCCGGACAATGCCCGGTGTATTATGACCACATCTCCACAGGACGCCCCGCAGGCAAGAGCAAGTTTACCTCAAAATACCTCGACGCACCCATGACACCCGTGTTCCCTTTCGGGCACGGACTCAGTTACACCAGCTTCGAATACGACAGTCTGAACGTGGCGCGGTGTGAAACCGGCTTACGGGTGGACGTATACGTGAAAAACACAGGCAGCCGCGACGGAGATGAGATTGTACAGTGTTACATCCACGACCCGGTGGCCAAGCGCGTGCGACCCGTAAAAAAGCTGTTGGATTTTAACCGTGTGAGCATCCCCGCCGGCGAAGGGAAACCCATCACGATTCATATCCCATTGGACAGGTTAGGTTATTATCACAATGAAATGGATTATATAGTGGAGGACGGCGAGATGGAGATTTTTGTGGGCGGTGGCTTAAACAGCGGTTTACGGCATACGATTGTGATAGATGCTAGAATTCGTCTTTGATAAACCCTGCGCAATAGCAATATCCGAGTACACCATACGCTTGTGTTACACTTGACACAGAATTGCACGGTGGTCTATCGCCTGCTTTTTATCAGTCCCAAAGATATGTAAGCTATCCTTCCGGAGGAATTGGAAGCGCTGTTCGATAAAACGCTTACTGTGTTTGAAAAAGCCAAAGCC
>DOMW01000115.1 GCA_003510345.1 Clostridiales bacterium
AGCTATTTCACGCTGCCCCGTTCCGTTTTCTTCATGCTGCGCATCTGCATTTCTATCGTGTTCATACAGTTCTTCAGGAAAGGTGGTGCGCTTTGATGTCCGCGCTTCCCGTTGTGCTTCGCATCGTACTCATCATTGCTTCACTTTTAGCGCTCATTTATGTGCTGCGGAAGATCCGCCAGGCCAAAATCAATATTGTGGATTCCATCTATTGGATCGTCCTTGCGGCACTGTTTATGCTGCTCTCCGTTTTTCCGGGGATCGCATACTTTTTCTCAAATCTGCTGGGGATACAGTCGCCCATCAATTTCATACTGCTGTTCATCATCGCTATGCTGTTTCTAAAAGTATTCCTTCTCTCCATCCGCGTTTCACAGCAGGATGAGAAAATCAAACGGCTGGCGCAACGCATCGCCCTCACCGAGTTTGAAGAAAGAAAGAAAAAGGAAGATAACAGGGGGGAATAAGTTTGGAACTTACGCCGCTTCAAAAAAAGATTACGAGAGGGTTTCTGTCCCGCATAGGGTTTGCGCTTTGCGCCATGCTCGCGCTCAACATCGGCTTGACATACCTGATCGCCGCCATACGGGAGGCGCTGCCCGCTTTACCGGGCGACCCCTGGCTCTTTGCCCTGCTCGCGAACTACACGCTGTCACCTCTTGTTTGCGCGCTCATATTGCGCCCCGTGCCCAAAGCCGCGCTGGGAAAAGAGTGTGTGCGCCCGGGCAAGATGTTTACTATCTTTTTGATGTGCTATGGGATCGCGATTTTGGCAAACCTGCTCGGCAACCTTATCGCCACCCTTCTCGGGCAGGAAACGCCTTTCTCGCTGCTGGGAGATACCGCCATCCAGACCATTCTGGAAACGCCCACAACGTTTTTCAGTATATTTACCATTTGTTTTTTTGGCCCGGTCATAGAAGAACTCGTGTTCCGCAAACTGCTTATTGACAGGCTGGCGCGCTACGGGGAATGGGTGGCTGTTTTCATGTCGGCGTTGCTCTTTGGCCTGTTCCACGGCAATTTCTTGCAATTCTTCTACGCGTTTGGCTTGGGGCTGGCGTTCGGCCACCTCTACTATAAAACGGGGCGCATATGGTATACCATATTGCTGCACTGTGTCATAAATACCATTCCTAACCTGCTGTTGCCCATTCTGCGGGAAGGGCGGCTTATGCCGCTGATGATTGTCGGTATGCTCGTGCTTCTCGTCGTGGCTTCCGGCGTCACGCTGACTATTATATGGGTCGTCCGGTTTTTCCGCAGGCGCAGAGCCATGGGCATGCCCGCGCTTTCGCCCCGGGTGTGCATACTGCCGCAAAAGGGCTGGGCAGGCCTCGTGTTTTTAAACCCCGGTATGCTCACGGTGCTTGCCGCGTGCGTCGTTTATTTCTGCATGGAGTTGTTGGTTTGGTAGACATTCGATATATGTACACTTATCTCCTGGAGGCAGCGCGGTGAGACGGAATATTTTTTTGATGAACATGGCGGCGGTGTTTTTGTGGATGAGCATGTATTCCTATACGCCCATCCTGCCGGCCTACGGCGCGTCTTTGGGCGCGAATGTGGTGATGATTGGTATTGTCGCGGGCGCATATGGTATTATGCAGATCATACTGCGGATTCCACTCGGCATCCTTACGGATAAACTCCGGGCCGACCGGCTGTTGCTGGTGATCGGCTTTTCCGTTCTCACCCTTTCCGCCGTGCTGTTTCTCACCGCCCAAAATGTGAATATGCTGATTTTCGCGCGCGGCATGGCCGGGGCGGCCGCGGCGTGGTGGGTCGTGGTATGCGCTTCTTTTGCCCATTACCACAGGGAAGATGAGCAAGTAAAGGCGCAGGGCGTCATTTCAGCGTCGGGAAATATTGGCAAGGTGGCGGCGTCGCTTCTGTGCGCTGTTGTGGCGCAGGCTTTTTCTTTCTACGCCGCGTTTGTTTTATCGCTGGCGGCGGCGCTCGTCGGCCTTGTGCTGATGTTTGGTTTAAAAGAGCAAAAACCGGCGGCTGCTAAGCAGGCCACGCTGAAAGAGCAGCTTTTACTGCTCAAAAATAAAGAACTGCTGGCTTTTTCCGTTTTGGCGCTTTTAGGCCAGATGCTTTGCTTTGCCACAGCCACCACCTTCACACCGGTTGCGGCGGAAAAGCTTGGTGCGGACGGTATGGGGCTCGGTATGCTCACATTGGTGTTTTTCCTGTTTACCAGTGTTTTTTCCCTTTTTGCGGGCACAAAGCTTTTTCGGAAGATGGGCGGTGTAAACGCGGTCGCGCTGGCTTTTTTCGTGGGGGCGGCCTCGTGCGTTCCCCTGCTTTATCAAAATATGCTTTCCCTTTATGTGGCGCAGGCGCTCGCGGGCATCTGCTACGGCGTCACAACAGCGGCGCTTTCCGGCTTTGCCCTTCATGCCGTGGCCCCGCACCAGCGTGGGGCGGCGACGGGCATTTTGCAGTCCATTTTTGGCATTGGTATCTTTCTGGGGCCGGTCGTGATGGGCGTGCTGATCGACGGCGCGTCGTTTGACGCGGCATACTGGACCATGTGCGCGGTCATGCTCGCTTCGGGGGCGCTGTGTTACGCGCTGATCCCCAAGCGGTATAACGCGATGACGTGACAGCGGAATGTTTGGCGCAAATTTTGCTTTAAATAATCGCTGATTCGTTTAGGACGCGCGTATCTGGGCGGACATGCATAGGTGTCTGTAATACGCCCCCCTTTAATCATTGGTTCCTTAACGGCCACACCCCTACAATTGCTCCACCGCTTCCCCGCGCGCAAGCGATTTTGGAAGGTCGAGTATGCGCTGGTTGCGCGACCCCCTGAATGGCAGCGAAAGCGACCGCTCCGCCATTAAAAACGGCCCGTCCACCAGCGTATCGCAGAGGGAAAGCAGCTCCATCACATCGCCGTCCGCCTGTTCCAGTAATTCCGCAAACGTGTACCCCGTATAAAGCATGATGGAAAGCCCGGCGTCCTTGACCGCGCGCGCAAATGGCAGCAGGGCTTTTGCCTGGAGCAGCGGCTCGCCCCCGGAAAGCGTGACGCCCGAGAGCAGCGGGTTTTTGCGCGCCGGCTCCATCAGTTCTTCCGCAGTGTAGCACGTGCCGCCGGCAAGGGGAAGCGCCGCCGGGTTGTGGCAGCCGGGGCAGTTCCTTTGGCAGCCCTGCAAAAACACAGCCAGCCGCAGCCCCGGCCCGTCCGTGATCGAGTCGTTTACAATCCCCGCCACGCGCAGCTTTTCAGACATTGTGCTTGACGCGCTCCGATTCTTCCGCGCGCTTGGCGTCGTTGAACCGGTCGAGCGTACCCACAAGGTAGCCGGTGATGCGCCGGATGCGCTCAAATCCATTCCCGTTTTCGTGTTCCCGGCGGCCGCAGCCCGGGCATTCATCGTCTATCACGCCGTTGTAGCCGCACACGGGGTCGCGGTCTACCGGGTGGTTGACCGAGCCGTACCCCACGCCCGCTTCTTTCATGGCGCGTATCACCTTTTCAAACGCGTCGAGGTTTTTCACGGGGTCGCCGTCAAGCTCCACATAGGTGATGTGCCCCGCGTTCGTGAGCGCGTGGTAAGGCGCTTCTATTTGTATTTTCTCGTAGGCTGTTATAGGGAAATACACGGGCACATGAAAGCCGTTCGTGTAATAATCGCGGTCGGTAACGCCGGGCAGCTTGCCAAATTTCAGTTGGTCCAGCCGGACGAACCTGCCCGAAAGCCCTTCGGCCGGTGTGGCAAGCAGCGTGAAGTTGAGCTGTTTTTCGGCGCTTAACCTGTCGAGATAGTCGCGCATAAAACCTACGATCTCAAGGCCGAGATTGCGTGATTCCGTCGTCTGCCCGTGGTGACTGCCCGTGAGCGCGGTAAGCGCTTCGGCAAGGCCTATAAAACCGAGGGAAAGCGTGCCGTGCTTTAGCACTTCGCCAATCTCATCGTCGATATCGAGCGCGTCCGAACCGATCCAGATGCCCTGCCCCATCAGGAAGGGGAAGTTGCGCACTTTCTTCTTCGCCTGTATGCGGAACCTGTCCAAAAGCTGCTTTGTGGCAAGGTCCATTTTGCGTTCCAGTTCCTCAAAAAACCATTCCACACTGCCCTTGCTGTTTATGGCGATACGCGGCAGGTTGATGGACGTGAAGCTTAGGTTCCCCCTGCCGTAGGTGACCTCGTTTCCCTTGTCATACGTATTGCCGAGCACCCGTGTGCGGCAGCCCATGTAGGCCACCTCCGTTTCCGGTTGCCCCTTTTTATAATAGGCCGCGTTAAACGGCGCGTCCAGAAAAGAAAAGTTGGGAAACAGCCTTTTGGCGCTCACGTTTAGCGCCAGCTTGAAAAGGTCGTAATTCGGGTCGTCCGGCTGGTAATTCACCCCTTCCTTTACTTTAAAAATGTGGATGGGGAAAATCGCCGTCTCGCCGCTTCCGAGGCCCGCCTCCGTAGCGTGGAGTACATTCCTTATGACCATGCGGCCTTCCGGGGAAGTATCCGTGCCGTAATTGATGCTGGAAAAAGGCGTTTGCGCGCCCGCGCGGCTGTGCATGGTGTTGAGGTTATGCACCAGCGCCTCCATTGCCTGCGCCGTCTCTTTTTCCGTTTCCTCGCGCGCGTGCTGTATGGCGAACGCACACACCGCGGCAAGTGTTTTTTCATCCCCCGCGAGCGGAAGCAGCGCTTCTTTTTCTTTGGCGCGGTATTCTTCCGTCATGTCAAGCGAGGGGATCGCGCCCTGCGCGCTTTCGATCTTGCCGAGTAGCGCCTTTATGTCGTCCTTTTCGACGTCTTTTTCGGGCAGCAGAAGCCGGAGCGCTTTATACAGGTTCGCCGTATAGAGCTTTTTATACGTCTTTCGCACGCCGGGCGCAAGGCCGTAGTCAAAGTTTGGGATGCTCTGGCCGCCGTGCTGGTCGTTTTGGTTGGATTGTATGGCGATGCACGCAAGCGCGGCATAGCTCTGTATGCCGTTCGGTTCGCGCAGGTGCCCGTGCCCGGTGGAAAACCCGCTTCTGAAGAGCTTGTCGATGTCGATCTGGCAGCAGGTCGTGGTCAGCGTATAAAAATCGAAATCGTGTATATGGATATCGCCTTCCTTGTGCGCTTTTGCCTGCTCGCGCGTCAGTATAAATTTTTCATAATAATCCTTCGCGCCCTCCGAACCATATTTCAGCATCACGCCCATGGCCGTGTCGCCGTCGATATTGGCGTT
>DOMW01000052.1 GCA_003510345.1 Clostridiales bacterium
TTTTTTCTAATCCATTCTTCACCACCCCCCGCGCGCCGAACGGGTAAAATAGAGGAAGTGGCAAGACGCCCGGCGCAAAGGCATATAGCGCACTTAAGCCATCGTTGTCAAAACTAAGACTAACCCACATACAGATGCGTCACGCCTGCGGATTTAAAACGTATATGTTTTAACGGTGAATAGTATAAAATATGGTAATTCGGGCTAGACCTCCAGCGGCTCGCGGCCCAGCTTTTTGTCGATTTCCCGGAAGATATCGAGCGCGCAAGCGCCTCTTATACCAAACCGGTCTACGCCCAGTTCCGCCATTTCCATCATGGTATCCACCGTGCGGATACCGCCGGACGCTTTGATTTTGATATCGTCGCCCACGGCGTTTTTGATGATCTTTACGATCTCGGGCGTGGTTGGTTTATCATAAAAACCGGTGTTTGTTTTAATGTAGGCGGCCTTTGTCCGCGCGACCTGCTCGGCGGCAATACCGATCTCGGTATCAGTCAAAAGCGAAGTTTCCAGCACGACCTTCACCGGGACCTTCACGCTGTCCATTACCGCCTCGATGTCCTGCCGCACGTATTTCATGTTGCCCGAAAGGAACGCGCCCACGTTCATCATGATATCGATTTCCTGCGCGCCCATGATCTCGCTTTGCTTGGCGGAATAGACCTTTACGGACGTAAGGTCGCACCCGAGCGGGAAGCAAATGGCAGCACAGTTTTTTATATCGTCATACCCGATGGTGTTTTTAATGGTATAGGTCAGGTAACAGGGGTTTACCATGGTGGCGGCGCACCCATACGCTTTTGCTGTTTTGCAAATGAATTCAATATCTTTCAGGCTTGCCTGCGCGCCCACCTGGGTAACATCCACCATACCCGGCAGCATTTCCATGTTGATTTCCATAGATTTTCCCTCCGATACGTCCGCTGTCGCTGTTGAAATAAAGAGTATGCCCGTGTGGCAAACGCGGAAAACAAACCACGAAAAAAGATTGCTTTCCTGTCTAGGTAATCATAAAGGAAGCGCTTCCCGGTGTCAATATATTTGTGGTGTGATTTTTATACTGTTCACTCCATCGTATACAGCGTATTGCGCGTGAATATCTCCGCCAAAAAACCCAGCCTCAAAAAGAACGGCATATTCTCATAGCTTTCATACCGCATCGCGGCGAGCAGCTCTTCCACCGTATAATATTCGATATACCCGTATGGGTTCACAACCTCTATGCTGTCATTTTGCAGATCCATCGCGGTCACAAGCGCAAAATGCAGCGTCCATTCCGTCCCGCCGTAAAGCGCGGCAAACTCAATGGGAACAGGGAACCCATTTGCAAGGCCGACATAGATTTTTTCAAGCACCTCGGAATTGGAAAGGTTTTCATACCGGCGCACGGTATATTCCGGAAACTGCTTTGCCAGTTCCCGCTCGAACCCACTGCCCATCGCCGTGGTTACCTTGTCTCCGTTCGCGGCAAAAAGGCTCTCCTCTGTTACATCTTTTCCCGCCCGGCTCGCCAGCATTTCGATCACCGCGTAGCCGCAGCTTATTTCCTGCTCGATGGGCGTAACGCCCCGCACGGCCACCGGCTGGCTGTACGCCGCGTCTGTCAATATCGCGGTATAATCGTCGTCTATCTTTGCGCTTTTCACCGCCCACTTGATGCCAAAAACAGCGAACACTACGCCAATCACGGCCAGTATGCCCACCAATACTTTAACCGGTTTCTTCCATCGCTTCATTTCTCATCCCTCAATTCTTTTCAAATAATACTACGCTTCAATTGACGGATTAGGTGCGCTAAACGCCTTTGCGCCGGGCACCTCTCCTTTTCCTCTATTTTTCCCCGTTCGGCGGGCGGGCGGTGAAGAATGGATTAGCAAAAACACGGCTTTCCATACCGGTATTTTTCACTGCCATGTGGCAGTGTTTTTTCTAATAGCGGAGTAACCCTTACCGTCTTATCCTTGACGGAGCGCCTGATGAACCGCCTGCCTGTGCGACGAGCGGCTCACCGACACCTTTCCCGCGCGCAGCGCGGGAAAGGCTGACCCCATCAACACAAGAAATCTGTATCGCCCGGCGCACCAATATCCACACTGCCGGTTATGATAATTCTTCTTCTGCGTACAAAATCTCTCTATCCCTCACACCTTTTCCAGCGCCTGTTTTAAATCGGCAATGATGTCCTCCGCGTTCTCGATTCCCACCGAAAGCCGTATTAAGTCGGGCTTGATACCCGCCGCCGCAAGCTGTTCGTCCGTAAGCTGCCTGTGTGTGGCGCTCGCCGGGTGCAGTGCGCACGTGCGGTTCATCGCCACATGCACCGCCAGCACGGCAAGCTTTAAGCTGTCCATAAAACGCACGGCGCCTTCCCTGCCACCCTTCACGCGCAGCATGACCACGCCGCTCGCGCCGTGGGGCAGGTACTTTTGCGCCAGGCCGTAATATTTATCCCCTTTAAGGCCGGGATACCCAACCTCCGCCACCTGCGCCTGTTCCTTTAAGAACGCCGCCACCTTCTGCGCGTTTTCGCAGTGCCGCTCCATTCTGAGCGCCAGCGTTTGCAGGCCGTGGTTGATCAAAAACGCCCCCTCCGCCGTGGGGCACGCGCCCATATCGCGCATGAGCTGCGTGCGCGCCTTTATGATGTACGCCGCCTTACCGAAGTCCTTCGTGTACGTTACGCCGTGGTACGATTCATCCGGCGTGGTAAGCCCAGGAAATTTATCGGCCGTCCACTCGAAATTGCCGCTGTCTACGATCACGCCGCCCACCTGCGCCGCGTGCCCGTCCATGTACTTTGTGGTGGAGTGGAGCACGATATCCGCGCCGTATTCTATGGGCCTGCACAGCACGGGCGTCGCGAACGTGTTGTCAATGATGCACGGCACGCCGTTTTTATGCGCGATCCGCACAAATTTTTCGATATCCAGCACATTGATCGCGGGGTTTGCGATCGTCTCGCCGAAAAGCCCCTTTGTGTTTTCGCGGAACGCTTTTTGAATTTCCGCCTCGCTCGCGTCCGGATCCACAAACGTCACGTCGATCCCCAGCTTGCGAAGCGTCACATTGAAAAGGTTCATCGTGCCGCCGTATATTGTGGACGTACTCACAAAATGATCGCCCGCGTCCGCGATATTCAGCAGCGCAAACATAGAGGCCGCCTGCCCGGACGACGTGATCATCGCCCCGATGCCGCCTTCCAAAGCCGCGATCTTTTCTTCCACAAAGCCCACCGTCGGGTTTGCCAGCCTCGTGTAAAAATACCCGGTTTCCTTCAAATCAAACAGCTTGCCGATATGCTCTGTCGAGTCATATTTATACGTCGTGCTCTGGTATATGGGTAGCGCGAACGGCTCTCCGTTCTTTGGCTGGTAGCCCTCTGTCACACATTTTGTATCTATTTTTGTCATAAAGTATCTCCTTTTCGTTAGTTTCGCGTCAGTGTCCCTTCGCCCACAAAATAAGTCAGCGTCGTGCTCCCCGCGGCGTCAAATTCAATATTCACCAAAACCAGTTTACCGTCCTGCACCGATTCATTTGCCATTTGCAGCGCCTGCTTTGTCCCGTCCATCACCGTATCCGCGGTCTGGGTATACCCCTGCCTCTCAAGCGCGGTGATGTATTGCTGCATTTCCTGTTCGGATACCGAGTCCTCGAGGTACGTTACGCTCTTGTACGCAACACCGTTTTCCGTTCCCGTGCGGCTGCCGGTGATTTTCTTCTCGCCTGCCACGGAATACAGTGATAGTACCTCGTCGCTTCCCACCTTCACCGTCTCCGCGGTGGAAGACATGCAGGCCGTCAAAACACAAACAGCAATGATAAGCGCAAGACAAAGCATGGGCATTTTCTTGTTTTTAGGATGTTTCACACGCTTGTCCCTCCGTCAAAAGATTATTTTATCCTCTATTTGCTCCCGGCACATTCGTGTGAATTCCCCCTGCCGCATATTGCCCATCTCGCCTTCCCCGCGCCGCCTTACGGCAAACGTGCCGTCCCCGGTCTCTTTTTCACCGGCGACCAGCATATACGGGATGCGCTCGCCCCGCGCTTCGCGTATCTTGTAGCCGATTTTTTCCTGCCTGTCGTCCACATGAACGCGTATCCCCGCCGCCCGAAGCTCTTTTGCGTATTTGTGGCAATACGCCGCCGCTTCGTCCGTGATGCTCATCAGCCGCACCTGCTCGCTCATCATCCAAAGCGGCAGCGCGCCCGCGTATTTTTCTATCAGCATGGCAAGCGTGCGTTCGTAGCACCCGATCGAGGAACGGTGGATTACAAGCGGCCGTTTTTTCTGCCCGTCACTGTCCACATACGTCATGTCAAAGCGTTCCGCGAGGGCGAAGTCTACTTGTATCGTAAATAACGTATCTTCCTTGCCAAACACATTCTTAAACTGGATATCCAGCTTTGGCCCGTAAAACGCCGCCTCGCCGTCCGCTTCTTTGTACACAAGGCCAATGTGGTCGAGTATCTTTTTCATCGCCCCCTGCGAATTTTCCCAGTCTTCCTTGCTGCCGATATATTTTTCCGTGTCGTTCTCATCCCACTTGGAAAAACGGTAGGTGATGTCGTGCTCTATCCCCAGAGACTTCATCACATATTTGATCAGGTCGATCGCATCCTCAAACTCTTTTTCCAATTGGCTGGGCATACAGATGATATGCCCCTCCGAGAGCGTAAACTGGCGGATGCGAATAAGCCCGTGCATCTCGCCCGAAGCCTCGTTCCGGTACAACGTGGACGTTTCGTTGTACCGCACGGGCAGGTCGCGGTAGCTATGGTGCTCCGCGTTGTAGATCGTAAACTGGAACGGGCAGGTCATCGGCCGAAGCGCGATGATTTCCGCTTTTTCATCGCCGCTCTCCTCGCCCATAATAAACATACCGTCGTGGTAATGGTCCCAGTGCCCGGAGATCACGAACAAATCTTTTTTACTCATGTACGGCGTTTTGGTGAGTTGGTAGCCGCGCCGCTCCTCCTCATCCTCTATAAAGCGCATCAGCACCTGCATGGTTTTCGCGCCCTTGGGCATCAGGAGCGGCAGCCCCTGCCCCACCGCCGGGCTGGTGGTGAAGTATTTAAGCTCGCGCCCCAACTTGTTGTGGTCGCGCTTTTCCGCTTCCGCAAGCTGCTCCAGATATTGGTCAAGCTCCTGCTGCTGCAAAAACGCCGTGCCGTAAATACGTTGCAGCATCTTGTTTTTTTCGTCGCCCCGCCAGTACGCCCCCGCCGTCCTCAGCAGCTTTAAAGCTTTCACCTTGCCGGTGGAAGAAACGTGCGGGCCGGCGCACAGGTCGCAGAAATCGCCCTGCGTATAAAAGCTGATCTGCTCACCCGCAGGCAGTTCCTCAATCAATTCAGCTTTGTACTTCTCACCCATGCCCTTCACTTTTTCCAAGGCTTCTTCCCGTGGCAAAACGGAACGTGTGAGCGGGATATTCTCCGCCACGATCTTCTTCATCTCTTTTTCTATTGTAAGCAGGTCTTCGTTTGTAAACGGCGTCTCGGCGTCAAAATCATAATAAAACCCGCTGTCTGTCGCCGGGCCAATCGCCAGCTTCGCGCCGGGGAACAGCCGCTTCACAGCCTGCGCCAGCACATGCGAAGCCGTGTGCCACAGCGCTTTTTTTCCCTCTTCGTCGGCAAAGGTCAATATTTCCACCGCTGCGTCTTCGTTTATCGGCACCGCAAGGTCTTGCGTTTTGCCGTTCACGCGCACAGCGAGCGCCTGCTTCGCCAGCTTCCCTGAAAGCGCCTTCGCTATCTCAAGCCCGCTCGCGCCCGCAGGGAACTCCCGTTCACTTCCATCTTTTAACGTAATCTTCATGCTTCTCACCTTCATATCGTATTCATCTTTATATCGTATTCATCGGTTCTTCACATTAGTCCAGATTCACACTGTTATTCAAATACAAAAAATAAATGGATTTTTCCTTGCCCCAGTCCGGCTTGTCCTTCACAATATTGTTCACTGTCTTTTTGAGCGCTTTTGTCAGCGCCCTGATCCCCTCGGTGTAGAGCAGCGTAATATCCGCGTTGCGGCGGAACACATACCCCATCTCGTTCATAAGGTCCGTCTTTATTTTTTTCGCTTCCTCCGGCGGGTAGATCTCCTCCAGCCGGGAAAGCCCGGCGTTGGCGGTCAGCTTTCCCTTGTAATAGCGCAAAAACGCTTCCAGATCATCCACATTGCTGCCCCGCTCAAGCTCAAACAATATGATGAAAAACAGATGCCAGTTAAAGTCCACGTTGATAAGCCGCTGGATCGTCACGCCCACCGTATCCACAAACGCGTCGCCCGTGTTAAATTCCCGCTCCAGCGAAATGGACTCGCGGAAGGATATCTCCTGCTTGCTTATGTTGCCCGCGATAAAGAACGAATCCATCATCACACGGCCGTAATCTTCCATCTGCGCGGCGTTGTTCACCACAAAGATATAATCCACAATGCTGTCGCACGTATCCTTGAACTGCACCACAAAACCCAGCTCGTTTTTCATTTTGCGCGCAAACGTGTCATGGATCAGTTTAGAGAGGATCGCTTCGATGTTTTCTTTCCTGTAGTGCAGCTTTGAGGTGTCTTCCCGTTTATACCGCCTGTAAAGCTTGTGTAGCTGCCTGTCCACAAGGCTCAGGTTTTCGCGGATAGACGCCATACTTTCTATCACTTGCTGCTCCACCATGAAGTAAGAGGGGTTCTTGTAGATGATCCTGTGCTCTATTTCCCCCCAAAACATATTGACCATAGATTTGATCTGCACCTCAAAGTTGACGCGCAGCTCTTTTTCCCCGTCCTTGTCTTCATACCGCCCGTCTATTTTGTAGATATCAAATCCGTTTTTTTGCTTGAGCGGCTGGCGTTCGGAAAGCTTCAGCCTGATCTTCGGGTATTTTTCATTATAAAAATAAATCTGGTCGTCCGTACGGTAAAACAGCTTTTCCAGCAGCGAATACACATAATGCTCATCCTCGGTGAATTTACATTCGATGCGCAGTCCTATGATATCCTGCACATTGGAGATGATTTCCTCCCGGCTGGAATGCAAGCGGTAATAGCTGTTGCGGATCAGCTTTTCACGCATGGATTCCGCTTCCTTCACGCGCGAAGTGACCGCGAGCGTGTATTCGGAATTTGCCACCACGATCTTATCCAGCATCTGCTTCAGCTCTTCCGCGATATCCGCGTACCGCTGCTGTATTTTTTCGTAATAATTGACTACATCGTCCACATGACTGAAGATATCCATAGCTTTACCGTTACTCCCCTTGTTCTTCGCGCGCCTGCTTTTGCCGCGCGTCTTTTATGACCACGGCCCCGCACGCCTCCATTTCGCGCAACCCGCGCGCATGGCCGCTTTCCTCTGTAAACGCGAGACAGCTTTCGGGCACCGTCACAAAAAAACCTTCGCCGAGCAGTTCCTTCACCGTCTCAAGCACGCAATATTCCGTCGCCGCCCCCACAACCGTCACATGCTTTTCCAGGTTGTCTATAAGCGGCCCGAACGCATCGTTTTTTGCGCGCGCCGCCGAATACTCCTCGCGGCTCTTGTCCTCGCCTTTGTTGAATATAGTATACCGTTCTATCGGCGTGTTGGGCGTCTTTTTTATATCTGTATAAAATGCCCGCGCCCATGCGGCGCCATCCGTGCCCCGCACCGCGTGCGCCG
>DOMW01000178.1 GCA_003510345.1 Clostridiales bacterium
GGCGCGCTTCCGCCTGCCCGTTTTCATAGGCGGGCCACAGCACACGAAGCGAAAACCCCGCCGAAAGGAACGCGTGGGCGACGCCCAAAAACCGCGCGACCGCCTGTGCCGCTTCGCTTTGCGTATCCCCGCAGGAAACGGCGATATGTGCCGTTTTGCCCGCCGCCCATTCATATTCGCGCACGACCGCCTTGCCCCGGCGCGCCGTCAGTTTCCAGTGGATATCCCGAAGCAGGTCGCCCTCCCGGTAATCGCGGATATCTTTCCACTCCCGCGTCATGATACCCGTATCCGCCCATTTTTGCTGGTCTTCCCCCCCCTGCGGGAACAGTGCGTCCGGGTTGCCGGAAAAAGGGATTTCTTTCGGCAATAACAACACTTCCACCTGCCCGTCCGCGCGGACAGGCAGGCCGATCAGCCCCAGCAAGTCCAACACCCGCGGACGTTTTACCGTGGCGCGGATCACGCCGCAGTGCTTTCCCTCAAAGGGAACGGCGGTTTCCTCTTCCGAAACAAGCATCATTTTTCGCGTGGCTTTTTCCCCGGTGAACAGGTTCTCCGCCGTAACACGCAGGCGCGCCCGCGCGGAAGGGGAGGAAGAAATGAGTTTTAGCGAGAGGGAAATGCCTTTTTTGCCATCCGTCCGCGCTGCGCCGGAACAAATGGAAATACGCTGCCCGCCCCTAAAAAGCAGCCATGTGAGCAGTAAACTCAGCACAGGCAGGGCAATGGCAATGACAAGCAGTATCCACGATACATACCCGGTATGAAATATATAGTAAAAGAGGGACACGGAAAGAAAGAGTGCGTAGATAAACCTGCGCGCGGGCATTATTTCACCTTGAGCACAGGCGCTTTCGTCGCTTTTAATATTTCGCGCAGTATGGCGCGCGCGCCCTCGACCTGCTCGTGCTTCGCCTGCTGCGAAAGTATGAGGCGGTGCGCTGTGCAGTCAAAATAAACGTTTTGCACATCTTCCGGTATAACGAAATCACGCCCGCAAATAAAAGCCGCCGCCTGAGAGAGCGCCGTTAAGGCCACGCTGCAACGCGGGCTTGCGCCCTGCGCCACCATAGGGTGGGAGCGCGTGGCACGAACAAGGCGCAGTATATAGCCATAGATGCTTTTGTGTACATACACCTGCCCCACCCGGGCGCGCATACCCAGCAGGGTTTTCGCGTCCACAAGCTGTGCCGGCACGCCGTTTTCATATTCCCCATGCTTTCGTACAAGCATTTCCATTTCGTCTTCCTCATCCGGGTAACCAACGGAAAGCCGCATCATAAAGCGGTCGGTCTGTGAATCGGGTAAAAGCTGCGTGCCGGAGGAACCCGTGGGGTTTTGCGTGGCGATAACCATAAACGGCTGCGGCAACTGGTAGGTGACCCCGTCTACCGTGACGGCGCTTTCCTCCATCGCTTCAAGCAGCGCGGACTGTGAGCGCGCCGAAGCGCGGTTGATCTCATCCGCGAGCAGCAGGTTGCACATAACGGCGCCCGGCTTGTATTCGAGCTGGTGCGTATCCTGCTTGAGCAGGGTAAAACCCGTCACATCCGTGGGCATGACGTCCGGCGTAAACTGTATGCGGTTGCAGCTTAAGTCGAGCACTTTGGAAAAAGCGGTGGCGAGCGTTGTCTTTCCCACGCCGGGGATATCCTCCAAAAGGACATGCCCGCCCGCGAGAAGCGTCATAAACACCTTGCCAATCGCATCGTCGTTGCCTACAAACGATTTGCCGACTTCCGCTATGATTCTTTCACTGACCGAACTTTGCCGAACCGAATTTATTGCATTCACAATCGTTACCTCAGAATCTTGTTTGTCGCACTGCCGGTTTTTTATGAATAAAATGTTAAAAGTTTGTCATGATTCCGCGAAGCTCAAAAACCGTCCAGTTCCAATATTATACACCATTTCCTATAAAAATAAACCCCTGCTGAAAAGATTATATATTACGCGATGTTCCATTCCTGTAACATTTCGCCGGATAGCTCCCGAACCTGAAACACGCCGTTTTCGTAAAGCATATAACTGTGGTGGCCATCCTTTGGGAGCGCTATAGAGCCTGGGTTGAGATAAATATACCGGCCGGTGTCAACGGCTGCGCTTATGTGGGTGTGCCCGTGCAGCAGCACGTCTTTGCCGCCGATTAAGGGCGGGTGGTCGGCGTGGAAAACGTCGCCATGTGTGGCAAAGACCATGCGGCCTTTCAGGTAGAGTATAACAGATTCCGCCGTGATGGGAAACTGAAGCACCATCTGGTCGACGTCCGCGTCACAATTGCCGCGCACACAGAGAAGTTCGTGTTTCATTTCGTTCAAAAGAGCGGCGACGTCCATCGGGGCATACCCTTCCGGCAGGTCGTTCCTGGGGCCGTGGTATAAGAGGTCGCCCAGCAAAACAAGGCGCGCCGCGCCCGTCCTCTCGTAAAGGGCCGCCATTTTTTTCGCATAGTGGTATGACCCGTGCAGGTCGGAAGCGATCATCAACTTCACAGTAGGAACCTCCTTTTGGAAGCTGTTTCCAAAAATAGTATACCATAAAACAGGGGAAATAGTATAGTAGTGGAAAGAAATTAACCCGCATCGTTTATCCCGAATAAAGAAGGGTTATTCATGTTATAATACTAATCAAAATACAGGCATGGAGGGAACACTACAATGAAAGCATTGAAGTACAGCGAGTGGACGGAAACGGCACATATCCTGCACATGGTATTCCAGATGATGGGGAAGGTAAAGCTGGTGAAGCTGCGCGCCCAGCCCGAATGGAGCCATGTATTGATCTACCCGACTGCTAAAGGGTTTTCCACCGGGCTTATCCCGGATGGGGGCAGGAGCTTTACGATCTCCCTTCATATCGGTGATGCGATGGTATACGCGCACAGCACCGATGGCGCGGTGGCCGGGTTCCCCTTGCGGGGCCGGGCGTCTGTCAGCGAATATTACCAAAACTTCACGCGTATGCTGGCGCATATAAACCATACGGCAAAATTCAGCAGCAAACCGCAGGAAGTGCCGGATACCACGCCGTTTGAGGCGCAGGCCACCAAATACGATTTCGACCGCGGCGCAGCGGAAGTTTATTTTGAAAACTGTATTTTTGCGCACAACGCGCTTCTGGATTTTGCCTCGCCCTTCCGGGGGAAAAAGATTCTGCCCGCGTTGTTCTGGGGCACGTTCGATATGACGGCTGTGCTGTTTGCCGGTGTAGACCAACCCTTCCCGGGAAAGGGGGTCATCGAAAAGTCGGCGTTTGACGAAAAGCTTATGGAGTTTGGCTTTTGGCCGGGCGACGCCGTGGTGGAGGAACCGAACTTTTTCGTACTGCCTTACCCGTTTGTACAAACGCCCATAAGCACGGAAAATGTGACGCCAAAAGAAGCTGTTTTCAGCACGGAGAAAAAAGAATTTTTCCTGCCGCTTAAAGACGTGTTGCGCTACGGCGACCCGGCGGGAACAGTGAAACAATTCTGCCGCGATGCGTTCGCCGCCGTCTGCAAGGCGGAAAGCTGGCAGGGCGTGGAATGGTTTACCAAGCCGTTACTGATACCGGGTGCCGGTTGACTTGGTTTTAGGGCAAAGCACCGAGGGAGACGGGACTTGAACGCGCCCCTGCGCTGCTGATGAAACGGCAATATTTTTCACCGCAGATAGTTATGACTCTACCGATGGGCGTCAAGGGGGGCAGGAAGATTCGGAATTTCCGTCATTGCGGGCTTACCCCGCAATCTTTTAAGCTGGCTGGATTTAAGCAAGGATTGCGGGTCAAGCCCGCAATGACGTGGCCACACAGTATAAGCACTATGCGTGCCTTTGAGGGAGTTTTTAGNNCGCCGCAGGCTCCTTGACCACAGAGGAATACCCGCGTCAGCGCGCTATACAGGAATACTTGAAAATTCATGGAAAATTCTGCATTATGAACGAAGCAGGGATAAGTCGTCGGCGATTAGATATTCCTCACAAAAAGCTATTGCAAAAGTCTGTCTTGACCGCACGCGCACCCTGGTATACAATTATGTATACAAATAAAAATACGGGCTGTATATTGAGGCGTCTACGCGGGCGCGGCCCTATTCCAAACGGAGGATTTATCCAAATGAACGAACCCATCAAGAAGTATATGAAGGTAGGTATCATCCATTTTATGGCGTTCCCCGAATGTATCAAGGGGGAGGGGCCGATTCTGGATACGCTCAAAATCATCGCCAACGACAATTATTTCGACGCGGTGGAAATGACATGGATTAAAGATCCCGAGACCCGCAGAGAGGCGGCGCGGATCATAGACGTATCCGGCATGGCGGTAGGGTATGGCGGGCAGCCGCGCCTGCTTACCACGGGTTACAATATAAACGACCTCGATGAAAGCAAGAGACTTACGGCGCTTGCCAGTTTAAAGGAAGGGATAGACGAGGCCTACGAGCTGGGTGCGAAGGGCTTTGCTTTCCTGGCCGGTAAATATGAGGAAAGTACAAAGGAAGAATCGTACGGGCAGCTTGTAAAATCCACGCGGGAATTATGTGCCTACGCCAAAAGCAAAGGCGACATGCGTGTGATGACTGAGGTGTTTGATTACGATATCGAAAAACGGTCGCTGATTGGCCCGGCGGCGCTCGCGAAACGCTTTGCCGAAGACATACTGGCCGATCATGAAAACTTTGGCCTTATGGTCGATTTGAGCCACATCCCACAGCTTCACGAGACGATAGAGGAGTCGCTGCGCCCGGTCAAAGAGTACATCACGCACGCGCACATAGGCACTTGTGTGCTGGGCGACCCCAAACGGGACGCTTACGGCGACCAGCACCCGCGCTTCAACTTCCCCCATTCCGTGAATCACGCGGAGGAATTGACCGCATACCTGCGCGCACTGATGGAGCTCGGTTATTTCGAAAAGTTTGACCGCCCGTTTGTCAGTTTTGAGGTGAAACCATTTGGGGAAGAAGACCCCGAGCTTGTGATCGCGAACGGAAAACGCGTGCTGGACGAAGCATGGGCAAAACTTTAAGTACGGAGGGGTAAAATGAAAATTGTTGTTTTGGATGGTTACACTGAAAATCCCGGCGATATCTCTTGGGCGCCGATTTCTTCCCAGGGGGAATTTACAGTTTACGACCGCACGTCCTATGACCCGGGAAATATTGACCTGACCATAGAGCGCGCGAAGGACGCGGACGTCGTCTTCACGAATAAAACGCATATCACAAGGGAAGTTTTGGATAAACTGCCCGC
Source organism: Clostridiales bacterium (assembly GCA_003510345.1). Classification (GTDB taxonomy): domain Bacteria; phylum Bacillota; class Clostridia; order Christensenellales; family Christensenellaceae; genus UBA5399. The sequence goes on from DOMW01000178.1 coordinate 5,235, forward strand.
GCTGAAATACATCGGCGTGCTGGCGACGGGCTATAATGTTGTGGATGTGGACACCGCAAAGGAAAAGGGTATCCCGGTGAGCAATATCCCGTCATACGGCACGCAGGCGGTCGCCCAGTTTGCCGCCGCGTTGCTGCTCGAGCTGTGCCATCATGTGGGCGACCACAGCAATTGCGTGAAAACGGGCGATTGGCAGTCTAACCCGGATTTTTGTTTCTGGAACTACCCGCTGGTCGAGCTTTACGGCAAAACAGCAGGGTTGATCGGGTTTGGGCGCATCGGGCAGGCGTTTTCAAAAATCGCGCGGGCGCTCGGAATGAATGTTTTGGTGTACGATGTCGCGCAAAACGCGGATATGCCGGAAGGCGTCCGCTATACGGACCTTGACACACTGCTTGCCGAAAGCGACGTGATTTCGCTGCATTGCCCGCTCACGGCGGAAAACGGCGGCCTAATCAATAAGGCCAACATAGCGAAAATGAAAGACGGCGTGATGATCATCAATACGTCGCGCGGGCCGCTTGTAGATGAAGGCGACCTCGCGGAAGCGCTCAACGCGGGCAAGGTGGGCGGCGCGGCTGTGGACGTCGTCTCGTCTGAGCCGATCAGCGGCGATAACCCGCTGCTTTCCGCGAAGAACATATTGATCACGCCGCACATTGCGTGGGCGCCGAAGGAATCGCGCGTGCGCCTGATGGAGATCGCGGGGGAAAACCTTAAAACTTTCCTCGCGGGCAACCCGCAAAACATAGTGAACCCATAGAAGGGAACCGTATGAAGATACTGGTCGCGACCGATTCATTCAAAGGAACGCTAACCGCCGCGCGGGCTGCCGAGGTCATACGCGATGCGTTTTTGGAGGTATGCCCGGACTGTGCGGCGGACGTTGCGCCGGTGGCGGATGGCGGCGAGGGAACGGTAGACGCGCTGCTTGCCGCCATACGGGGCGAAAAGCGCTTCGTGCAAGCGACGGCCCCGCAGGGAAACCGCGTAGAATCATTTTATGGTGTGTTTGGCG
>DOMW01000301.1 GCA_003510345.1 Clostridiales bacterium
AATGCGCCGCAGGTTCCTTGACCCAGGAGGAATACCCGCGCCTGCAAAGGACTGCCGAGACAAGGAAAAAACGGAACGACCGCGCTGCTTATTCCGTGCGCTTCTTCCTGTTCTTAACACAGAATAAAATCGTGCAGATTAGAGCGAATAGTATGAGTGCATGTAATAGTATGTGATACAAATCGGGAACAAGAATACTGTCCGAAGCAGGAACAACGTGGAATGTATTTGCGTAAAAACTATTATATCCCGCGATTTTTGCTTCCGTCGCTCCAAATATCGTATAGTACCAATGGCTTGCGAATTGCATCGCTATCCAAAGAAAAAGGAAAACGGCCAAAGGGTATCTCCCGTAGCGATCTTTAACACAAAACAATATAAAGAGCCCTATGAAAATCAGATACATAATTCCGTCTATATCATTCCACGCGGCTTCTACTAAGGTAACATTTCCTATCGAAAACCCAAACATATCCAGAAAAAACCATACTAATAGACAACAGTTCGCGATAATACAAAATCTTTTGTTCATTGGCCTTGCTCCCCTACGATACTGCCTATTACTTCTCCTCTATCCGCTAACTGCGCGGCCTATACTGATCAGCACGTGTTTAGCATACCATATAATGAAAATTTATACAAACAATGGATGAAAGGAGGGCCTATTCTGAAAATACCGGAGAAAACATCATAAAAACACTAGGGAAAACAGGAAAATAGCAGAGATTTGCTTGTAAAAAAAGCATATTTCCGCTAAAATAATTACTATATGTGAACTTTGATAAGAGAGGAACGGTACATTGGGAAAGACACTGGCATATAAGATTCTGGAGAACCATCTGGTAAGCGGGAAGATGGCGGCGGGGGAAGAGATATCCATCCGTATCGACTATACGCTCACGCAGGACTCGACGGGCACGATGGCATATCTGCAATTTGAGGCGATGGGCATAGACCATGTGAAGACAAAGCGGTCGGTGGCGTATATCGACCATAACACGCTGCAAAGCGGCTTTGAGAACGCGGACGACCACAACTACATCATGAGCGTGGCAAAAAAGCACGGCATCTACGCTTCGCGGCCGGGCAACGGCATTTGCCACCAGGTGAACCTGGAACGTTTCGGCGTACCGGGGGCGACGCTTTTAGGGTCGGACAGCCACACGCCCACGGGCGGCGGCATCGGTATGATCGCGATCGGCGCGGGCGGGCTGGATGTGGCGGTGGCGATGGGCGGCGGGGCGTATTACCTCACTTGCCCGAAGGTGGTGAATGTGGAGCTTTGCGGCAAGCTTTCCCCCGGCGTTTCGGCAAAGGACGTGATTCTTGAAGTGCTGCGCGTGCTTTCGGTAAAAGGCGGCGTGGGCAAAATCATTGAATATACGGGCGAAGGCGTGGCGTCGCTTTCCGTGCCCGAACGGGCGACCATCACGAACATGGGCGCGGAACTCGGGGCCACCACGTCCCTTTTCCCAAGTGACGAGGCGACGCGCGCGTTCCTTGCGGCGCAGGGCCGCGAAGGGGACTACACCGAGCTTTCCCCCGATAAGGACGCGGTGTATGACGAGCATATAACGATCGACCTCGGCGCGCTTAAGCCTATGGCGGCGCTGCCGCACAGCCCGGATAATGTGAAAACGATAGACGAACTGCCGCCAACGAAAGTAGACCAGGTGTGCATCGGGAGCTGCACAAACGCTTCATACCTTGATCTCATGCGGGTGGCGGCGATCTTAAAGGGCAAGACGGTTGCGCCGCATGTGAGCCTGACCATATCGCCCGGAAGCAAGCAGGTGATGCACATGCTGGCGGCAAACGGCGCGCTGGCGGATATGATAGACGCGGGCGCGCGCATACTGGAGTGCGCGTGCGGGCCGTGCATAGGCATGGGGCAAAGCCCCGCCACAGACGCTGTTTCCGTGCGTACGTTCAACCGTAACTTCTTTGGCAGGAGCGGGACGGCGAGCGCAAGTGTGTATCTCGTCAGCCCGGAGACGGCGGCGGTGACGGCGGTATACGGCTACCTGACCGACGCGACGGCGCTGCCCGACCTTTCCGTACTGGAAATCGACATGCCCAAAGAATTTGTGACGCACGACAATATGATCGCCCCGCCCGCCGACTTCCCGGCGGAGGTAGAGGTGATACGCGGGCCGAACATAAAGCCTTTCCCGCTTAATACGGAATTGCCGGAGGCGCTTTCGGCAAAGGTGCTTCTAAAGATGGAAGATAACATCACGACAGACCACATCATGCCCAGCAACGCGAAGCTGCTGCCTTACCGTTCCAATGTGCCGTACCTTTCTGCGTATTGCCTGGCCCCGGTGGATGAGACATTCCCCGCGCGGGCAAAGGCCGAGGGCAAGAGCATTTTGGTGGCGGGCGAGAACTACGGGCAGGGCTCCTCGCGCGAGCACGCGGCGCTTGCCCCGCTGTACCTTGGCGTTAAGGCGGTGATCGCGAAGAGCTTTGCGCGCATTCACGCGGCAAACCTGATCAACAGCGGAATACTGCCGCTCGTGTTTGAAGACCCGGCCGATTACGATAAAGTGGACGCGGGCGACGAACTGCGCATAACCGGCCTGCGGGGCGCGGTGGCGGAGCAAGATGTTTTTTCCGTGGAGGACACGGCAAAAGGGTTTTCATTTGACGTGAGGCTTTCCGCCTCGCCCCGGCTGCGGGAAATTCTATTGGCCGGAGGGTTACTCAACCATACAAAGAAAAATGCGTGAGGGCAAAGGCGCGGGACGGCATGGAAACCGTACCCTGCGGGGGGAAATGGCGGAAACTGTTACGGTTGCCCGCCTGCGTGCAAATTTAATCGGAGGTATGATTCATGACGTGTAATAAATGTAACTACGAGTACAGCGACGACCTTTCCGCTTGCCCGCTTTGCGGACAGCCGGGGGAAGGTGGGCAGGGCGAACAGCCGCCGGGGCAGGAACAGCAACAACAACCGCAGCAACAGCCGCAGTCGCCGCCGCAGCAACAACAGCAATACGCTCCCGGTGGAGTGCGGCAGCAATATACCGCTTATGGGGCTCAACCGCCGCAAGGGCAGCAATACGCCCCTTATGGAGCGCAACAACAGCCGCAAGGACAGCCCTATGCCCCTTATAGGGCGCAGCAGCCGCCGCAGATGCAGCCGCAGGAGCTTTCGGGGGCGAGAAGCAACGCTGTCACCGCGCTGGTTTGCGCCATACTGGGCATTGTGATACCGATTATCGGGGTTGTGCTGGCGATCATTGCCGTGGTGCTGGGGAGCGGCGCGCGCAAGAAGCTGCCCGAATCTGAGCGGGGGCTTGCGTCCGCCGGTTTTGCGCTGGGCATCGCGGGGATCATCATCTCCGTCATCGTGCTCATACTGTTTATTACGGTGTTTAGCTTTTTATTTGCCGTGGGCGGCTTCATGGACTACTATGATTACTACGGCGGCAATTTCTGGGAAGACTACTATAACAGCGAGAATGGCGGCCCTCCCATTTACTATGGCGATGATTCCTATGACGGGTTTTATGATGAATACTATGGCGATTACTACGATGGTGAGGAGTACGGCGATTATGCCGACAGCGCGTTTAACGCGGACTACTGGGACGATATTCTGGAAGACTTTTACGGCGGGCTCAATTTTACCGCGAGCATAAGCGGCGGGGGTGGGCGTTATGGCGTGGCGGATGTCCGCGCTGCCGGCAAGCACGGACGCGGCG
>DOMW01000250.1:0-1304 GCA_003510345.1 Clostridiales bacterium
GTAAAAAAATTCGCGGTGATGGGCTGGAGGCCGTTTAAGAATGTAACAAACATAAAAATGCGGAAATACCGTTCGGCAAACCGGAAATATTCCTCGCTGCCCGTGCCGAACACCGCCGTGATCTGCCGGGGAAAAGCCTGAAAGCACACGAACGCGCACACGCCCATAATGAGTACGGAAACGGCGGCGGTTTTATAGGCCTTTTTGACGCGCGCGTAATTTTTCGCGCCGTAATTGAACCCGTGGATGGGCTGGCACCCCTGCGCCACGCCGATCACGAGCGACAAAAACAATATATTGATTTTTGAGATGACCCCCACGGCAGCGAGGGGAATATCACCGCCGTAGATGGAAAGCGCGCCATAATAGGTGAGCACATTGTTCATGGCGATCTGCACGGCGGTCATGGCAAGCTGGTTGAAACAGGAGGCGGAACCCAGCGCGAATGTCGTCTTTACCAGCCGCCCCTTTATGCGGAAGTATTCCCTTTTAAGCGGCGCGCTTTTATAGCGGAACAGGTAGAAAAACGCGATGGCGGAGGAAAGCATTTGCCCGAGCGTGGTGGCCCAGGCGACGCCCGCGATGCCCATATCCATGGCAAACATAAAAACAGGGTCGAATATCACATTGAAGATGGCGCCCGCAAGCATGATCGCCATGGCGTATTTGGGGCTGCCATCCGCGCGGATCAGGTGGCTGGCCACGGTGGAAAAAATGAGGAAAGGGATGCCCAGGCAAATAATTCCCGTGTATTCATGCGCGTAGGGAAAAACATTGCCGGTGGCGCCAAAAGCGTAGAGCATGTTATCCAGAAACAGAAAAGCGATCAGCCCCAATAAAAAGCCGAGCACGGCGGAAAGCAGCAGGCCGCCGCCCACAAAGTGCATGGCTTTTTGCACGTTGCCTTCGCCCTGCCGCAGGCTGAAGTTGGACGCGCTGCCTATGCCGACAAGCAGGGCAAGCGCGGTGCAGATGGTGGTGAGCGGAAAGGCCACGTTGGTCGCGGCGTTGCCAAGTATACCTATGCCACGGCCAATCACGATCTGGTCGACAATGTTATAGAGCGCGTTTACCAGCATACTGATGATAGCCGGAACGGAAAATCTTACGATCAGTTTACTGATTTTTTCTGTCCCGAGCGGGTTAGCAGTTTGCTCCATGATTTCTGTCCTTTTATAATTTATGTTTCGGGAGTAGCCATTTTGCATGTAGTATTGTTTTCGCAACATAGGCGGCATAGGTGTTGTATCGCCGGGCGGTACAAACTTCTTATGTTGATGCGTTCAGCCTTTCCCGCGCTGCGC
>DOMW01000250.1:1463-2145 GCA_003510345.1 Clostridiales bacterium
GAAATGGAGAGACGCCCGACGGGACAAGCGCGTATCAAAATGGTACACCGCCGTGATTGAATCAGAGAAATCAACGCGCATTAGCCACTTCCTGCATTTCTGTCACCTTGACAGTATAGTACGGCCATGCTAGAATGTCAATTTAGCCGCAGANNGGGCGGCGATTTGTCCTGCTTTTTGCCGAGCGGGCAGGGCGGAATCTGAAAAACGGGAGAAAATCATGAAAAGACCGGTAAATTTCCGGGATATTGGGGGAATAAAAACTGAGGATGGCCGGGTGATAGCAAAAAGGCGGCTGCTTCGTTCGGGCGAGCTTGTGGGGCTTTGCGGGCGCGATAAAGTGGAACTCATGCGACATGGCCTGAAAACGGTTGTGGATTTCCGCACCAGTGCGGAAGTGGCGGAAAATCCGGATGAAACAATATCTGGCGTAAAAGTGCTGCGTATAGACNNTGATGGACGCGATGGCCGAATACGCGCCGGGCACGGGTACGGAAAAAAGGGTGGCCGATGTGGCAGGCGTCCACCAGTTCATGAAGGGCGTTTATGAGCAAATGCTGCTGGATAAAACAGCGCAGGCAAAGATGGCGTGGTTTTTGCGTGTGGCGCGCGGGCGCAGGGAAGGCGCGCTGCTGTTTCACTGTTTCGCGGGTAAAGACCGCACGGGCATCGCCGCCGCGAT
>DOMW01000250.1:2160-2393 GCA_003510345.1 Clostridiales bacterium
TAACGAACGAAATGCGCAGGGAAGCCAACCGCGAAATGTGGGAGCAGGGCGCAGCCGCGGGTGTGCCGGAAAGCGAACTCGTTGTTTTAAATGAATTTTTGCTGGTGCACGATTTTTACCTAGACCACATGTATAAGGTAGCGGAAGAGCGAAACGGGTCTTTACTGGAGTTTATCAAAGCGAATATGCGTGTTACGGACGGGGATATCGAAGAACTGCAAGAAAATTATCTG
>DOMW01000250.1:2441-2892 GCA_003510345.1 Clostridiales bacterium
GCGGTGATGCGGCTCTTTTTACCCGTGTCGATGTCGTTTTGCATACGCAGGCGCAGCATGCCAAGCATACGCCAGCACTGGCGTATCTCGTGTAGAGCCGCGCGATAATCCTGTTCGCTTAAATGAGGTTCTTTCTGCTTCATGCGCTTGCGCACCCCTCTCAAAATAGTTACTGCCCTCACTATACCATTACAGGGAACGGAAGGAAACAAAAAAGCGGCCGGAGAAGGCCGCCTTTTGTAAATGATAAAACTATTTCACTTCAACATCCGCGCCNNTTGGAAACGCCTTCTTTTACATTGTTCGGTGCGCCGTCAACAAGGTCTTTTGCTTCCTTTAAGCCAAGGCCGGTGATCTCCCGTACAACCTTGATTACTTTGATTTTTTCCGCACCGGCAGCCTTTAAGACAACGTCAAACTCCGTCTGCTCTTCGGCGGCGTCACCGGCGGC
>DOMW01000012.1:0-12369 GCA_003510345.1 Clostridiales bacterium
GCGCCGCAGGCTCCTTGACCCCACAGGAATACCCAAAAGTAAACGCAATATTATTTCGCTGTTTTTCCTATGTTCTTTATCAGTTTAACGTTCTCGACAACCTTGTTCAATCCACCTCTTCATCCCCCGCCTGCCCGCGCTTTTTCCTGCCCGCGATTGCCGCGGCAAGCGCAACGCCGGTTACGCCTGCGGCGAGAACAGCCCACGCCCACCATGGAATTTCAGTTTCCGGCGGATCTGCCGGTTCTTCACCCCACAGAGAGGACGGCGGTGGGGCCGGTTTCTCTATACGGGTCTTAACAAGCGCCTTTTCCTCGTAGCGCCCGCCATATCCGTCTTCATAGGTGATCACATAAGTACCGTCAACCGGGCCTGCCGCCTCTTGATCGACCGTAACGGAAATTTCCGCCTCCTCCGCGCTGCCCGGTTCCATATTGCCAAGAAAAGCGCTCGATTCCGGTACAATACCATCCATCACGAGCGCCACCGCCACATTATAAAGCGTGTCTTTTCCCTTGTTGTATACGTACAATATGTCCTGCATAGAATCGCCCGCATACACGACCGCGGGAAACTGTGGTTCGTCATACGCGAGATCTGCCGCGTGTACTACCTGCACAACGATGGTACTTTCCGATTCATAAGCCGAAAGGTCGGCGCCTTCGTAGTCTACGGTGACATTGACCGTATGCGGGCCGGGCTCCGCATCCGCCAGCGCCTGCACCGGGAAGGTAAAGGAATGTGAGCCCCCCGGCTCTATCTCGTCTATATAGGATGCGACTTCCCCGCCTTGCGGCACAATACTGTTTCCATCGCTCTCATAACCGACCAGTATATTGCTGACCGGCTCCTCGTCGCTTGTGTTTGTGATCGTAGCCGAAACAGTGCAAATATCCCCCGCGTAAACAGGGTTTGGCGAAACAGTGTACTCGCTGATAAAAACTTTGGGCTGCGGCGTTTTGGAGCTGCCCGAACCGCCCGAACTTCCGGCGGACGCCGTGCGGGAAGGGGTGGGGGTCGGGCTTGCGGTGGGTGTGGGTTCCTCTTCCGGCTCGGCGTTGGGGTCGATCCCGTCCAGTATCGTCACGTACAGGCGGAAATACTGCGTCATTTCTTCCTGCTGATTGCCTTGGGCCGGGTTCGCGTACGTATAGCGCACGCTGATGCCAAGCGGATAAACGCCGTTTACCCTGTCCGGTTTCAGGTCCAGGTAAAACCACCCCATATATTCGTTCAGGTTGTTTCCCAGCGCGTCTTTGCTGCGCTCCACCTTGATGCTGTCATAATTTTTTTGAACGAACGGCGTTTCACCCGGGCCCAGGACAAATGAACACGCAATGGCCCCGAACACATCCATCTGCCCGCCCGGTTCATAAAGCGGCAGCGCTATCTCCATGTAGTCGGTTTCACCGAAGGGATTGTACCATATTTCAGGAACATAGCCCGCCGCGTAGTTGCTTACCGTCCCGTTTGCGCCCCTTAAGGCGCGCTCACCGTTTATCTGGAGTATCCCCTCCACATTTGGATTATTGTCCTGTTCTATACGCGCAGGGTCGCCTTCCGCAAACGCGGGCACGGCGATAAACAACGTTATGATAAAAACCGCGATTGCGTATAGCGCCCGTTTGTTTCCTTTTATATTCACCCTTTTCTCACTCCCGGAAGTAATACTGATTTGTAGCAAAGCCACACGATGCGGTTGATAGTACACCATAATATACACTGTAATATACAATATGTTCCAATTATAGTATAACAAGCATGCGGCATACAAACCCGAAAAAGGCAAGAAATTCCTATTATTTTGAACAGTACAAATGTACAATACAGGATGGTTCGTTTCCAAAAATACCGTGCGGATGGGCGCTGTGCACAAGCATTCTTAAGGAGATCATTTCGTGTTCTGTTTTGGAATCGCGAAATATAGCGAAATATAATAAAAATTCAATATTTATACCGATTACAATAGAACGTACACGTTTTCGGGTTTTCTATTTTGGATTGGTATTCCCGGTTTTTCGGGCGCGCCCCATTGCGAACAGCCCGGGCCGGTGGTACAATATCATCTATGGAATATAGTGAAATTCTGGTAATCTGCACCGAACAAAATGGCGGCGCGGGCCTGGCCGGCGCTCTTTCGGCCGCAGGGTTCCCCCATGTCGAAATACTCTCGCCCGACGACTCATTGCGCGGGGCTTTTTTGCGCGCGGGGGCAAGCGGTTGCCGCTATGTCGTCACCGTAAATGAAAACGACGGTTTTTCTCCGGATGACGTACAAAAAGTAGCGGACGCGCTTATGGCGGACGACGGCGCGCTTTATGTGGGTGCGCGCGGCAGCGCCGGGCAAAAAAACAATTTGCCGGTGACGCTCTTCGGGTTCCTCGCGGGGATAAGCGCCGCAGATATCGGCTCTTCGCTGCTCGGCATGTCCGCCGCGCTCTGCACGCTCATGGCCGACATGAAAAGCACGGAAAAAGCCTTTCTCATGAACGTGCTACTGCAGGCGCGCAATCATTCCATCCCGGTGGTGGAAGTGCAAACGGGCGTTACGCTTTTGAAGCAGCCGGGGATGGGCCTCCTTACCCGGTCCTTTAAGCTCTATGTTGTGTTTATCAAATTCAGCATCGCGGCGATGATCGCGTACATTGTGGATATCGGTACATTTTACCTGTTTGAGCAGGCGTTTCACGCTTCCCCCAGCGAACAAAAGATACTTTATGCCACCGTATTGTCCCGCATACTGTGCTCCATTGCCACATACCTGCTCAATAAAGGCGCTGTATTCAAATCCGAAGCGCGCGGGGCGGGCGTGGTCGTGCGTTTCATCATTATGTCGGCGGTACAGCTTCTTGCCTCCTGGCTGCTCGTGTGGGGCATCGGCACACTGTTCGGGGGCAGCGACCTCACAAATACGCTGCTCAAGGTTGTGATAGACCTTGTCATTTTCCTTGTCAGCTTTCCTGTGCAGCGCGACTGGGTTTTCAAAAAAACCTCGCGCGGCGGCGGGGCGGAGGTCTTATGAGCACAAAAGCAAGGCGTATTGTTTTGATCGTTATCGCGGCTATGCTTACGGGCGGCATCATCATTACCGGTATTTTGAGTGTTTTAGGATAGCGTGGCAGCCCGCGCCTCTCTGTCTATACATAAAAATGTTTAGTTTTTCGTGAGCGGGGGTATAACTAAAATGTATACCTTTAGCATAGTAAAATAAGCGGTGTTTGCCGCCGCGCGAGGAAAAGGAGAGAGTAGAAATGAGTGTGGAGTATATCAGTGAAAGCCAATTCCAAGCCGAGGTGATGGAGGATAAGGGTAGGGTGCTTGTAGACTTTTACGCGGATTGGTGCGGCCCGTGCAAAATGCTCGGCCCGATTTTGGAAGAAGTCGCAAGCGAGATTTCAAACCTGAAGATCGTAAAGATCAATGTAGACGAAGCGCAATCTCTTGCGCAACAATACGGCGTAATGTCTATTCCCACGGTTTACCTGTTCGACGGCGGCATGAAAGCCGGTAAATTTGTCGGGGTGAAATCCAAAGAAGACGTGATTGATTTTATTCAGAACGCTTAACCGGTATTGGCCGGACGGATCATAACGACAAGAGCAGCCACAGAATTATGGCTGCTTTTTTAATGCCTTAATACCGGGGTAAGCCCTGATCAAATACGAACCGGTATTTATAATTATTGCACCGCCGCCCACAAAGGCCGGGTGAAATAATAATGTTTGCATACTAATGCCACAGCTAAATAAACTGGCAAGGTTGTACTATGCCCCAGCTAATGATTGCACCGCCGCCCACAAAGGCCGGGCGGCAAATAATAATGTTTATAAATCTTTAAGAATTTCTCCGCTTTATTTTTCATAATCGGTTGTTATAGTGTAGCAGACGATGAAAAGCAAATGATATGGTATACTGGCAGGAGGGCGCGAAAAAACGCCGCCTTGCATTATATCATTGAAAAGAGGGAGCGGCCCATGACCATATTGATTTGCGACGACGAAAAAGAGATCGTGGAAGCGATCGAAATATACCTGCTGAACGAGGGCTACACAGTCCTAAAGGCGTACAACGGATTGCAGGCGCTCGACTTGCTGGAACAAAACGAGGTGCATCTGGTGATCATGGACATCATGATGCCGCAAATGGACGGCATACGCGCCACCATGCGCCTGCGGGAAAACGGTAACATCCCCGTCATCATGCTTTCGGCGAAGTCGGAGGACAACGACAAAATACTCGGGCTTAATTCGGGCGCGGACGACTACGTAACAAAGCCGTTCAACCCCCTTGAACTGATCGCCCGCGTTAAGTCGCAGCTTAGGCGCTACACCGCCCTGGGAAGCATGGAAGCGGTGCAGGGTGTGACCCAAACCGGCGGGCTTGTCTTAGACGACATGAAAAAGCAGGTGACGGTGGACGGCGAGCCGGTGAAGCTCACACCGATGGAATATAAGATACTGCGCTACCTGATGCAGAATATGGAAATGGTGCTCTCCACCACGCAGATCTACGAGCATGTGTGGGACGAGCGCGCGGTGGGCGCGGAAAATACGATCGCGGTACACATACGCCGTATTCGTGAGAAAATAGAAATCAACCCAAAGGACCCGAAGTACTTAAAGGTGGTGTGGGGCATTGGCTACAAAATTGAGAAGATTAAGGTTTAGCATCGTATTCAAAATACTGGCGTGGGCGGTCTGTGTCGCGAGTGTGTGCGGCGGCGCTTTTGCCATGCGCGCGATCGGCCTTTCCGGCATAGGGCAGGTCACGCCCAACTACGCGGAAAGCTACGAAACGGTTTATGCCCTGGAAACGTATACGGACGCGCTGCGGCGCGCGTATTTCGCGCCGGACGACGATACGATACGCCGGCGGACGGACGAGCGCATCGCGCAGCTTCGGAATGCGCGTGTGAGCGAGATTGTTTCCATGCTTGGCTGGCAGGATGGCGCTTACAGCGTCCTTGCGGGAAATACGGGCATCGTAAACTACGATTCAGGCCAAACCATCTTTTTTGACGCGTATTCCGGCGGCGTGGTGGCGGCGGATGAAATCACGGAAAAACCTGTGGAAGAGCCTGCGGATGAAATCACGGAAAAGCCCGTGGAAGAGCCTACGGAAGGAGTCACGGAAGAAACCGCGGCGGAGTCCCCGGGCTATGCGGACGGGGTGGCGCAGGCATCCGTGCTTCCCGCGTATGAGCGGGGCCGCCTGACCGAGATTGTAGCCAAATACGATACATTGTTTAACGAGGCCGGGCAATATGTGCGGGACGAAGCGGCGGCGGCGCAGGCGCGCGCGCGCGCGTACATCCAAAGCAGGACGGACATGGATTACGTGATCACAGAAAAGGGCGATGTTACGGAAAGCACCCTTGGGGCGGGGGAGGATGAGTCCTCCATCGTAGCCAGGGACGCTAAAATGATCACCCAGCTCACACCGTCGGGCAGCAGCATCGAAACGGTGTATACCGGCCCGGGAGAGGACCAGTACGCCAGCGAAGCCTTTGACCGGAGCGTACTTTATGTGGCGCCTACGCTCGAGTCGGCAATCGCGCAGGAAATGGTCTACGAGCAGCGGTACGAGGCCTTTTCGAATGCTTTTACATGGCTCGTCGCGTGTATCATCGCGGGCATTGCCTCCCTTGTATGGGTGCTTTACTCCGCGGGCAAAAGCCCGCACGATGAGCGGCCGCATATCCACGCCATCGATAATCTGGTATATTTTGATATTGGTTTTTTGCTTATGCTGGCCGCCGTTGCCGCGCTGGTTATGGCCGCGCTCTTAAGCGCAGGCTCCTTGTTCGCCATTACAAACTATTACGGTGTGGCGAATATCGACGAGCTGGGCGCGTTCGGCGTATGCGTCTGCCTGGGCGGCGCGGTGAGCGCGTTTTTGCTCTGGGCAACCAGCCTGGCGCGCAGGCGCAGGTACGGTGACGCGGGGCGGTTTACGCTGGCATACGCGGTGTTCGGCGCGGCGAAAAAACAGTATGACGCAGCCGGTGTAAACGTAAGGGCCGTCCTCTCGTTTATAGGATATGCCGTTCTGGGCGTTTTGCTCACCGGTTTTCTCATCGCGGGCGTGGCGTGGAGGGAACCGCTTCTGGCGTTCGTCAGTGTCGTTCTTATGGTACTCTATATCGCGCTTTCCCTGCGCTTCCTGCTCAAAAAGGCGGCAGGCGTAGCGGAAATCACCAAAGGCGTGGAACGCATCAAGAGCGGCGACCTGGAATATGCCATCCCCCTGCGCGGCAACCCCGGCCTCGATAACATTGCGGGGGGCGTAAACAACATCGCGGAGGGCCTTTCCGCCGCCGTGCACAAGGAGGTGCGTTCCGAGCGCATGAAGACCGAGCTGATCACCAATCTTTCACACGACTTAAAGACACCGCTCACTTCCATACTGACTTATGTGGACTTGCTCAGCAAAGAACAAAATCTTTCGGAGGACGCAAAGAAATATATCGATGTGCTGGATACAAAGAGCCATCGTTTAAAGGTGCTCACGGACGACCTCTTTGAGGCAGCAAAGGCGCAAAGCGGTGACATGGCGGTAACGCTTTCGCGCATCGAGCTCACGCAGTTTATGCAGCAGGCGCTGGGCGAGATATCCGACCGGATGGAGGCGAGCGCGCTCACCTTTTTAAGCGATATCCCGCAGCAGGCAGTGCATGTAAACGCCGATGGCAAGCTGCTGTTCCGCGTGGTAGGCAATGTGATGGACAACGCCATAAAATACGCCATGCCCGGCTCGCGGGTGTACCTGGATATGGTGGTGACGCCGTATGGCGCGGTGCGCGTTACCGTCAAAAATGTCTCCAGGGAAGAACTGAATATCACGGAGGACGAGCTGATGGAGCGGTTTGTGCGCGGCGATTCCTCCCGCAACACCGAAGGCTCGGGGCTGGGCCTTGCCATAGCGCGAAACTTTATGAAATTGATGGGCGGCCGCTTTCTGATCGAGATAGACGGGGACCTGTTTAAAGCCGTGATCGAGTTGCCCTTGCCGGAGCCAGACGCGCCGGAGGAAGAACCGGAAGAATAATGGGCTGTACGGAAAAAGAGTGTGTGCGTGCGCTCTTTTTTGTTACAACGTACTACAGATGTGGTATAATATAGGAAAACACCCCGCAAGGAGGCATTATGAACACACAACCACATAAATCTACCACGGGCATGAACGCCAACGACTGGGTTGCGCTTCTTTATATCATCACGATTGTACTGGGATGGATTCCCGGCGCGTATTATGTCGCGTGGGTGCTCCCGCTCATTTTCTATTTAACGGAAAAACAGAGCGACTTTGTGCGGTATTACGCGATTCAAGCGGTGGCCGCCTATGTCATCAACGCGATTGTGCGCATTATAATCGACATCATTGTGACGGCGGTCAGCATATCCCTCGCGTTTTCCACAGCCACGTTTAACCCGTTCGGTACGATCATGGGCTCGGGCGGCATTGTGGCGGCAAGCGCTATCGCGGTCATTGTTACGCTTATCATCATGATCTTTTGTCTCATCGCGCTTTCAAACGCGTACCGATACAGGAGCTACGATATCCCCATGGTTTCCCGGCTGGCGCAGAAATTTGTCCGGATGGGACACAGGTAGGAAAGCGCTTTCAAAAGGCATTACTGCGGTACAATATCCTTTATTGCTTTTGACAATTAAGACAGGCTGTCAATAAAGGCACGACACCTGCGGCGTCATCGCATAACCACGCGACCTCTGCGAATCGGTTATTCTGCCTCGCCCGCGTGGTTATGCGATTCCTTGCACTTGGGCCCTTCTTGACAGCCTGCGCAGAGTATCAAATTTTTACTGTATTTTAGGTTTTTGACACTCTGAAGAACCGTAGGTTCTGCGTTGCCGCTGGTTAATGTGGGTTCGTATCCCCAGTTCCTCACCGGGGCATAGACAAACCTTGTTGCACTACCGCCTACAAGAGGACAGCAAGGGCGCACGGCTTGCATTGAGCAGCGGTTACCTAAGCCACCACTGCCAAAGTTAATACAAAACCAGGCGCGGATGGGCCACTCCCGATTTCAATGGGAGTGGCCATTTTGCGTGTATTATTGTTTTCGCAACATAAGCGGCGTAGGCATTGCGCCGCCATTACCAAAACAAATACAAAACAATGTAAGTGTCCACTCCCCTAGTATTATTATACTTGACAAGCTAACAAATATTAGCTATAATGACGCTAACAATCATTAGCCAAGGAGTGTGCACAGTGAGCAAAGAAGACAGCCCAACAAGGAAACGTATCTTAACAGAAGCCTTAGCACTGTTCTCGGTGAAGGGCTACGAGCCGGTAACGGTGGCGGCAATCGCGGAGGCGGTGGGGATAAAGGCCCCGTCGCTATACAAGCATTACAAAAGCAAGCGGGACATTTTTGACGCAATATTGGAGGAAAAGAAGGCCCGCTACCAAAAACAGGCGGCGTCTATGCAAATGAACGGCGTGGACGCCGGGAAAGACAAGCTGCTGTTTGCGGGTATCAGCGAGGAATCGCTGGCAGATATGAGCAAGAGTTTATTCCTCTACTTCCTGCACGACGATTTCATGTGCAAATTTCGCAGAATGCTGACAGTAGAGCAATTCAAAAGCAGTGAGCTCGCCGCATTGTACACAAAGCAATATGTTGACGAGCCGATTGCCTATCAAAGCATGTTGTTTGCGTTGCTGGCCGGGACAAACACGCTGATACCGGAAAACGCGGAGGTAATGGCGCTTCAATTCTATGCCCCCGTATTCCTGCTGCTCACACTATGCGACCGCCACCCGGAGCGGGAGGGCGAGGCCCTGCAACGGATCGAACAGCACGTGCGGCAATTTGCCCGCCTGTATGGAAGGGAGGGGCAGTCATGAAAGAAAAGGCCATAAAAAAGAGGAAAAAGTTGATGATCTTGCTTGTCGCCAGCGCCGCGATTGTGGTTTTCCTCACTGTACAGTATATACGCTGTTCCGCTGCGGTAGAGGCCGGATATGCGCGCCTTGAAACATACCATCACAAAGAGATAGAGTTGAGTTACGGAACAATGGCCTATGTGGACGAGGGCAGCGGCGATGTGATTCTGTCCGTTCATGGGCTGAGCGGCGGTTACGACCAAGCGTTTGATACGGTCGCAAACAGGATTGGGGCCAACCGTGTGATTGCCCCTTCGCGGTTCGGTTATCCGGGCAGCGACGCTCCCGATAACCCGTCGCCAAAAGAGCAGGCCAAGGCGTTTGCGGAATTATTGGACAG
This sequence comes from Clostridiales bacterium, assembly GCA_003510345.1. Lineage (GTDB taxonomy): Bacteria > Bacillota > Clostridia > Christensenellales > Christensenellaceae > UBA5399. The sequence goes on from DOMW01000012.1 coordinate 9,254, forward strand.
GCTGGATATTGATAAAGTGTACTTGCTGGCTACGTCGGCGGGCGGCACTGTCGCCATCCGCTTTGCATTGGACTATCCCGAACGGACAAACGGCTTGATACTGTATTCCTCCGCCGCGCCGCTTTTAGAAAGACCCGAAAGCTATGCGGCGTACGCGGGCCCGCCAGAATTTTTATGCAGCAACTTTGGCATGTGGCTGGTAAGTCCGTTTTTTGGGCCGGTTATGGGAATGGAACCTGACGTAATTCATACGATGCTGCCAGTAAGTGAGCGGCGTGAAGGTATGATACTGGACGCAAAGCTGGCAAACCCCGATATGGCGAGGAACTATGATGAATACCCCATAGAAGATCTGCAAGTACCTACGCTGATATTTCATGCAAAGGACGATAAAATGGCAGACTATACACTAATGGAGGAAGCCGTCGGGCGTTTTCCCGACAGCACGTTCATTACGTTTGAAACAGGCGGGCATCTGATGGAGGGGCATGGCGAAGAGATTGACGCAGCACTGGACACGTTTATTGAAAAGGGGGAAATTGGCAAATGATGGTAAACAAAAGAACTCGGGCTCAGTGGTTTATACTCATTCTGGGGCTTGCGGGAACGGTGTGTTATTTCCTGCACGTTATAATCGGCAGTATGCATTACCCGGGCTATGATCCGCTGACACAGGCTGTAAGCGACCTCACCGCCGCAAACGCCCCGTCAAGGGAGCTTGCGTCCGCGTTTACGCATAGTAACGGAATATGCACCGTCGCGCTGTGTATACTGCTTTGCGTCTTTTATGAGGGGAAGGTTAATAAGCCGTTCCGATTGGGGATTTACCTGTTCGTGGCTATGCAGGGGGTATCCGCCGTAGGCTATACTTTGTTTCCCCTGTCCGGCAGCGGTTACGCGGGCGCGTTCCAGGATACCATGCACATGGTTGTAACCGTTCTGGTTGTGGTACTGTCTATTGCCTCCATGATATTGATTGCTGTCGGCTGCTTCAGACGGCGGACATATAAGCTACTGGGTATCCTGTCTTTAATCGCGCTGGGGTTGATGTTTTTAGGGTCCATCGGGACGGGCGCACTGCCGGCTTATTTCGGCGTAGCCGAGCGGTTCAGCGTTTACTCCGTTGTTCTGTATTGCGCGGTGCTGGCGGTGTTTGCTTTTTATGACCGCGAAAGTATTTGAAAAATCAGGGAGCAACACAGAACCGGTTGTTGCGTTTCATAGCAGGCGGCGATATACTATTTACATTTAATGGTGTGCTGTGAGGTGCGTTATGAAAAAATATTTGCTTGTCATTTTAGCTGTACTGCTGGCTTTTGGGGTTTTCGGCTGCGCGGTTCCCGGGAACACGGGAGAGGTTGTCCGGCGCGAAGGGTTCTCTGATTATCCCATTGTTTTTGGAGAAAGTACAGAGTATCTTCTGGATGGCATACTATCCATTCCGGATGATGCGGACGGGCGGGTGCCGGCCGTTCTTCTGGTGCATGGTTCCGGGCCGCAGGATATGGATGAGACGATATCCGAAAACAAACCGTTTAGGGATATCGCCGAGTATTTGGCGGCAAACGGGATTGCCGTGTTCCGCTACGATAAGCGGACTTTCTCACATGGGGCAAAGCTGGTGCGCGACTATGGCGGTAGCCTTACCGTCGAGGAAGAAACAATTAAAGACGCGCTGCTGGCGGCGGATCTACTCAAAGACGACGACCGTATAGATGAAAATAAAGTCTTTATTCTGGGGCACAGCCTAGGCGGAATGCTTGCGCCAAGAATCCACGCCGAGGGCGGTAACTTTGCGGGAATCATTTCCCTTGCGGGCTCTCCCCGTTCGCTATTGGATATCGGCTATGACCAGCAGATGGCGTATATCAATGAAATGCCGGAGGGAGAAGAAAAAACAGCGGCGCTTGCACAGATGGGAACCGCTGATGAACAACGTAGCGCCCTGAATAAGCTATCCGACGAGGAGGCGAAAGCTATGGAAATGGCAGGCGGTATATCGTTCTATTACTATAAAGAGATGGATGCCCATCCTGTTTCGGGATACATTGAGGACATACAAGTGCCATTCCTCATTATGCAGGGGGAAGAAGATTTTCAGGTTTATGCCGATAAAGACTATGCGCTTTGGCAGGAGTTGCTCGCAGGGCGCGCCAATGCATCCTTCAAGCTGTACGAAGGCCTAAATCACCTGTTCATACAGTCTACCAGCGGAAGCATCGCCGAATCTCAAGCGGAATATGCGGTCGCCGGCAGTGTGGACAGCCGGGTTTTAGCGGATATAGCGGCGTGGGTAAAGACGAATTAGCCCCTATGCCCGTTTCCAGGTAAGCGCTGATTAAATAGACAAGGATATCCCATTGTTTGGTGCGCGGTAACATATATTTGAGAATAGAGTAGCCCGGATATCCGCTGATCAGGGCGAGTTCGTGGATTTCCGGGCAATTTTTGTTCACAGCAGTGTCGGCAGGTTCCGTTTCTGGTAGCGCTAATAGCGGACTCTGACAGCACTGCCACGGGCGGAAAAGGCCGTAAAGACGCGCGGCCTGCATTGATCAGTGGTTGCCCGGAGACAGTCCCCTCGCTATTTCCCTGTGGACACAACCCACTTTGAACGGTATACTGTATTTTATACAAAATGATCGCACAGACAGGTAGGATAGAGAGTAAAACATGATTGTAACCGACGCGCAAAAACAAAAATTGCAGGATTTAAAAAAACTGGTGGACGAAGCAATCCTCTCGCTTGGCCTGCCCGCCCTAAAGCAGCGCCTTGCTTCGCTGAATAAGCAAATGGAAGCCCCCGATTTCTGGAGCGACGCAACCGCCGCAAACAAAGTGAACCGCGAGGCCACGCCTATAAAAGCAAAAGTAGCGGCGGCGGAAAAGCTTGTATCCACGATGGACGACCTCGGCGCGCTGCTCGACATGGTAGAGGAATCACAGGATGAGGAATTGTTTGAAGAGCTTAATTCCGAGCTTGTCGAAGCGGAGAAACAGGCGAAAAGCTTCCACCTGCAAACATTGCTTTCGGGAAAATACGACGCGAATAACGCCATTATCTCACTGCACGCGGGCGCGGGCGGCACAGAGGCGCAGGACTGGGCGCAGATGCT
>DOMW01000012.1:12393-14502 GCA_003510345.1 Clostridiales bacterium
GAAGCGGGCATAAAGAGCGTCACCATGCAAATTTCGGGCGACAACGCCTACGGTTACCTGCGCACGGAGAAAGGCGTGCACCGGCTGGTGCGCATCTCCCCGTTTGATTCCAACGCGCGCAGGCACACCTCTTTCGCTTCGCTCGACGTGATGCCCGAGGTGGACGACGCGGACAACGACATTGAAGTGAATCCAGACGATATCCGCGTGGATACCTACCGTTCCTCCGGTGCGGGCGGCCAGCATGTCAACAAGACCTCCTCCGCCATACGCATCACGCACTTTCCCACCGGCATTGTGGTGCAGTGCCAGAATGAGCGCTCCCAACTGCAAAACCGGGAGACGGCCATGCACATGTTAAAATCCAAGCTTGCCGAAAAAAGGGAAGAGGAACGCATGGTGGAAATGTCTGAAATAAAAGGTGACCAGAAAAAGATTGAATGGGGCAGCCAGATACGCTCTTATGTGTTTTGCCCATACACCATGGTAAAAGACCACCGCACCAACGTGGAAACGGGAAACATCAACGCTGTGATGGATGGCGATATCGACGACTTCATAAACGCCGCGCTCGTGCAGGGGTACTAGGTAATTCGGTATAATATTCAGTAAAAAGTGAATTTAAAAAATAAATCTATTGCTTCGGCCCCAGATATCCTGTATGATACTGGTAATGCCACACATTCACATAAAAGTGGACGTTGTTATTGGGAAAAAGTGTAAGTAGTGTTTTTTTGTGTACGGCATATTACCCGGGGGGTTGGTACATTCATGGGGACTGTTGCGGAAAAGATCCGGATCGCGATGATCAAGCGCAAGTTATCGCTAAAAGACCTTGCTGCCAGAATGGGCACGACGCCCCAAAACCTGAGCAACAAACTGAAGCGTGACAATTTTTCAGAAGACGAGATCCGCAAGATCGCAGCCGCGATGAACGCATTCGTCAAAATCTCCTTTATATTGCACGATTCCGGGGAAGAGTTGTGACGGGCGCCGCGCGTCGCTGAATGTGCCGAAAAAGCGTTGTATATAATAGAGCAAATTAACGTAACATAGGGAATTATCTTTGGCAAAATTGGCTTCATGCCGCGTTGCGCAAACTTGCCCTATATGCCGATATGCCTGCGTTTACGCGCCTTGCCTGAAACCAATTTTGCTCAAACCTAATTTACCCGACGCTAAGTTTATTTGCTCTATTAGAAAACATGGGCGGGATTACGTAATTATTTTACGGTTATCCTGCCCATTACGCGTTTTGGACTGTAAAACCATGCTTACCCCAAAAAGGGAAGAGCATCACGCTTTTACCTGCGCCTCCACCAGCGACTCGCCGCAATACATTTCACGCAGCTTTGGCTTTTCAATTTTACCTGTGGGGTTTCGCGGCACTTCGGCAAATATGATGCGGCGCGGGCGCTTGTAGCGCGGCAGGCTTTTGCAGAAATACGCCATATCTTCTTCGGTGCAGTCGCTGCCCGGCTTAAGCTCAATAATGGCGGCGGATATCTCGCCCAGGCGGTGGTCGGGCATACCGATCACCGCGGCGTCCTTCACGTCCCCGTGCTCGCGCAGGAAATCTTCTATCTGTACGGGGTAGATATTTTCGCCTCCGCAAATGATCACGTCTTTTTTGCGGTCTACCAAATGGATGAAGCCATCCTCATCCTTGCGCGCCATATCGCCGGTATAAAGCCAGCCGTGTTTGATGGAAGCGGCTGTCGCCCCTTCGTCGTTGAAGTAACATTTCATCACGCCGGGGCCGCGCACCAAAAGCTCGCCCACCTCGCCGTCCGATACTTCTATGCCGTTTTCATCCGCGATCTTCGCCTCCCAGCGGTAACCGGGAATGCCGATGGCGCCCACTTTGTGGATGTTTTCCACACCCAAATGCACGCAGCCGGGGCCGGCGGATTCGGAAAGGCCGTAGTTTGTGTCATATTCATGTGCCGGAAACTGTTTTTTCCAGCGGCGGATCAAGCTCGGTGGCACGGGCTGCGCGCCTATGTGCATCAGCCGCCATTGCGAGAGCGCGTACTCCTCCACGCGCACCTCGCCCGCGTCGATCGCGTCCAGTATATCCTGCGCCCACGGCACAAGCAGCCACACAAC
>DOMW01000012.1:14545-18827 GCA_003510345.1 Clostridiales bacterium
TGCATCTTCGCGCCCGTATGGTACAGCGGCGGTATACACAAAAACACATCATCATGCGTTTGCCCGTGGTGGTTTTGTTCCGTTTCACAGGCGGACATGAGGCTCTTGTGCGTGTGCAGTATCGCTTTGGGAAAGCCGGTAGTGCCCGACGAAAAATAGATGGCGGCGTCCTCTTCATCCGTAAGCGGCACGTTTGGCTCGGATGTGGGCATATCCCTCACGAGGTCTTCATACCGCTTTGCAAAATTAGGGCTGTCCTCATTCACATAGATAAGCTCGCGCACGCGCGGGATGCTGTCCTTGATCTCTTCCACGCGCTCTGTAAATTCCGGCCCAAATAGCAGCAGATCCGCTTCGGAGAGCGTGAGGCAATATTTGATCTCATCGGCGGTATAGCGGAAATTCATGGGTACGACGACTGCGCCCGTTTTGAGCACACCGAAGTAGATGGGCAGCCATTCCAGGCAGTTCATCAGCAATATGGCGACTTTGTTTCCTTTGGTAACGCCATTTTTCAGCAGATAGGCTGCCACGCGGTTCGCTTTTTCGTTGAACTCCCGCCATGTGATCTCCAGGCGGTAGCCTTTGGCGTGGCCGGGTTCTACCAGTTGGTATTCCTTCCATTTGCGCTCGTGGTGTTCCTGCACTTCAGGGTTGAGCTCCACCAGGCTTATTTCATTCGCGTATTCGCGCGCGTTTTTGATTAAGATATCCGTAATGGGCATGATAACTACCTCCCCGTATCATATAGATTTGAGTATACTATTTTTTTATCGGGATGGCAACGGCGGCGCGGTTGCTTTTGGTTCCGTTACCTTGCTATTTCATACAAAACTGGTATAATGATGAACAATTAAAAAAGGAGGGGCTCTATGGAATATACACTATACAAAACAGACGATTCAACCACATTCCGCGCGCTGCTTGAGCGATGTCCCGCGTATTACGGCGGCAAAGACATGTTCCGCGAAAAAGACGGCGGCGGCGTCAAAAGCACAAGCTGCGAAGAATTTGCGGCGATGGTGCGCGCCCTGGGGGCCGCGTTGCTGGAAAAAGACCTGCCCGGAAGGAAAGTCGCGGTGATTGGCGAGACGAGCGTCAAGTGGATCGCGGCGTATTTCGCCACAGTGACGGGCGGCGGCGTCATCATCCCCGTGGATAAAGAACTGCCCGACGACGAGATTGCCAATGTTTTAAACGACAGTGGCGCGGCGGCGATTGTATATGCCCCGTCTTTTTCGGGCATCATGCGGAACATAGAAAAAGATGTGCCGGGTATCCGCTATTTCATCGGCATGGAGGAAGAGCAGCCGGACGGAAAATTCATCAGCTTTGACGACCTCGTGGCGCACGGAAAGACGCTGGATCAATCGGCGTACCAAAGCCAAAAGATTGCGGACGGGCAGCTTTCCACGATATTGTACACCTCGGGCACAACGGGCAGAAGCAAGGGCGTAATGCTGACGCAAAAAAACATACTGCGTTCCGCGCAGGGGCTGCTCGGCTATGTCAAAATGGGCGACGTGTGCATGTCGGTGCTGCCGATTCACCACTCCTATGAATTTACCGCGGGCATTATCGTGGCGATGATGAGCGGCATGACCATTTGCGTGAACGACAGCCCCCGGTATTTCCTGCAAAACCTGCAATTGTTTAAGCCGGACACGTTGACGCTGGTACCGCTTTATGTGGAAATGATCTACAAAAAGATTTGGGCAAACGCCAAAGCAAACGGCAGCGAACAGCAGCTTGAAGATACGCTGCAAAAAAGCGAAGGGCTGCTGGCGCGGGGGGAAGACCTGCGGCGTGACCTGTTCAAAGATATACTGGACGCGCTGGGGGGAAACCTTCGCCGCATTGTCTGCGGGGGCGCGCCGCTTGCCGCGTTCTATCCTCAGGCGTATTTTGACTTCGGCGTCAACATTTTGCAGGGCTACGGCATTACGGAATGCGCGCCTGTCGTTTCGATAAACCACGACGACCATAACAAATATGGTTCGATCGGTTTGCCCCTTTCCTGTAATCGTGTTATAATTAGGGATGTAGACGCGGACGGCGACGGCGAAATTTGGGTGAAGGGCGAAAACGTCATGCTGGGGTATTATAAAAACCCGCAGGCGACGGCGGAAGTGATGGACGACGGCTGGTTCAACACCGGCGATATCGGGCATATTGACGAAGATGGGTTTTTGTTCATTACCGGGCGCAAAAAGAACCTGATCGTCCTCTCTAACGGCAAGAATGTGTACCCTGAAGAAATAGAGGGCTACCTCCAGCGCATCCCATACATCAAAGAAGTGGTGGTGTATGCGCCGGGAGAAGAAAGCCTTACCGGTGTTGGGCTTTGCGCTGAAATCTTTTTAGATGAGCAGACGCTTTCCACGCACGGGAAAGAAGAGTGCATGGCAATGCTCAAGCGGGATATCGCCGCGGTAAATAAACCGCTGCCCGGTTACAAACAGATAGACGACTTCAAATTGCGGGATACGGAATTTGAAAAGACTACGAAGAAATCGATCAAGCGTTTTACGGTAAAACAATGAAAGAAAGGGGGTAAATGAACATGGTAGAGTTTTCCACGATACAGCAGCTTCTTTCGACGGCGTGCCCATACGACCCGGAAGAGATTACAATGGACAAGAATCTGGTTTCCGACCTTGAAATCGATTCGTTCGGGTTGATGGAAATGGTGATCTCGTTTGAAAAGGAATTTCATATAGAGGTTCCCGACCGCGACCTTCGCTTGCTGCTCACAGTAGCGGATATCGTCCATTACATTGAGGAAAAACAGGAACACCCGGTTTTAGCACAGGCGTAACAAAAGCAATCATATTTTATTATTTATTCGGAAAAGGCTTATTACGGTAAGCCTTTTCTGCGTTTCGCCAGGTTCATGGAGTAGCCATTATGCATGTACTATTGTTTTCGTAACATAGGCGGCATAGATGTTGGCTCGCCGGGCGGTACAGACTGCTTATGTTGATGAGTCCATCCTTTCCCGCGCTGCGCGCGGGAAAGGTGGTGGTGGGCCGCCCGCCCACGCGCCGAACGGGGAAAAATAGAGGAAGTGGAGAGACGCCCGGCGGGGTAAGCGCGTATCAAAATGGCACGCCGCCGTGATTAAAACAGAGAAATCAATGCACGTTAGCCGTTCCCTGTTTTCGCGCCGGGCTTCCCCCGCAAGAACGAAAGCTTTGTTTCGGAGATCAACACCGCAAGGAATATGAGTACAAACCCCATCACGAGCCGGCCGGTGAGCTGTTCGCCGTAGAAGAACACGGAAAAAAGCACGCCAAACACAGACTCCAAGCTCATAATGATGCCCGCAGAGGAAGGGTCTGTATATTTCTGGCCGATGTTTTGCAGCAAAACGGCGGTGCTTGTGCCGCCCAAAGCTAGGTAAAGCAGGGCTTTTATGGCGTCCGGCGTGAACATGGCGGGCGAAACCGTCTCGGTGGCCAGGCTTAGTATCCATGCCAGAATAGCGGCTGTGCCGAATTGCAGTATGGTAAGCAATATGGGGTCGCGGCTGCCGGATAATTTTGCGATAGCCACAATATGACAGGCGTACATCACCCCACTGGCCAGCGTGAGCGCGTCGCCGCGTTCGATGGAAAAGCTGCCTGTGAGCGACACAAGGCCGATTCCCGTGATACACACAAAGACCGCAATAAAATTATACTTGTCCGGGCGTTTTTTGTTGACGGCCCAAAACAAAAAGGGTACGATGACGCAGTAAATGGCTGTTAAAAAGGCATTTTTACCGGGGGTCGTCGTTTGGATGCCATATGTCTGCACACAGTACGCGGCAAACAAAAACACGCCGATAAGCGCCCCCGAGAGGAGGTACCCTTTGTCGATCTGTTTTAAGCGCTTGCGGAAAATGAGGGCAAGCACGCAAAACCCGATGGTGAAACGAACGCCGAGCAACATATTGGGCGGTAGGAGATCCACGGTGCCTTTGACTACTATAAAAGAACTGCCCCATATGATGGCAGCAGCAAGAAGCGCGGCTTTTGCGGCGGCGGACCGTTTTTTATTATCCAAAATATCGTAACCTCCAATATACGCCTTTATTATCATAGTAAAATACGGAAGGCGCGTCAAGGCATAGTAGAGCAGTGGCGTGGGTAATGCACATTGCTTTCTTTGTTTCAATCACGGCGGCGTGCCATTAGATACGCGCTTGCTCCGCCGGGCGTCTCTCCACTTCCTCTATTTTTCCCCGTTCGGCACGCGGGCGAGCAATGAAGAATGGATTATACCAATCACATTTAAAAAG
>DOMW01000296.1 GCA_003510345.1 Clostridiales bacterium
CGCTAAGAGCGGGTTCTGGCGGCGCTGCCACGGGCGAAAAGGGCCGGAAAGACGCGCGGCTTGAGTTGATCAGCGGTTACCTAAACCGAGGTGGAAAATGACCAATATAGATAAAGCTTTACAGGAATGGATTTTGAAAAACAAAGCGGAAACGCCGCTGTTTGGTTGGCTGGACGCCCGCGACGGCGCGATCGCCATCATCCCCATCCCCACGGAAGACGCGCGAGAGTTTATCGGGAGCGGCTACAAGGAAGTGACGTATGACTTCATGGTGCGGGCGTCGTTTGAAGCGTCCGCCACAACGGACGACCTCAACACGGAAAACATGGCGACACTGCGGCAGTGGCAGGATTGGATCGACGCGCAGGAGCTGGCCGGGAATTACCCGGACTTTGGGGCGGGGTACAGTGGGTTTGAACTCAAGAACCTGTCAAACATGCCGTCGGTGGCCGGAGTAGACCCGGACAGTATGCGGGCGGTCTATCAATTCCCCGCCCGATTAATCTATTTAAAGGAGATATAAAAATGCCTGACCTTGAAAGAGTAAAAAAGTATCAGAATTATTTGTTTTTGAACATTACACCCAAGGCGGAAACGCCGTCATGGAAGCGCGTGGGTACCGCGACGGATTTTGCCGCCGCGATGAACGGCGAGACGGAAACGTTCGATTACATCGCGGACGAAAGCCCGACGACCGAGCTTAAGACGTACAAACCGACCATCGCGCAAACGCAGACCGCGTACATCGGGGATCCGATTTTCGATTACGTTTTTGACCTGTACAACAGGCGGGCGACGGGCAGCGACGCCGTTGGGCAAGGTATGCTTGTATACCAGCAGAAAGCCGGAATGGGCGACGACGCGGGCAACGTGGCGGTGCTGTTCGACGCGCTGATCACGATCGACACCTACGACATCGTGGCAGGTACGATCACCTACACGATCGAGTGGCGCGGCACGCCGGTAAACGGCACGGCAAAAGTAGTGGGCGGCGAACCGGCGTTCACGGCGGCGGCGTAACCGGATTCTGCCGGAGGGCGTTCTTGCGGCGTCCTCCCCGCTTAGAAAGGAGACTAGATGGCAAGTAAAGTGATTGTACCGCTGAAGAAAAAAGAACCCGCGCCGGTCGTGGCGGTCGGCGAACACGAATTTACCCTGCGGATGTCCCTATCCGACATTGCGATCGAAGCGACGGCGCTGGCCGTGCAAGTAGAAGAAAAACGCGGCCAAGTCACCCGGTTTGAACAGTTTGTTCCGGGTGGGAACGAAGCGCCGGAGGAAACGGCGGAAAAAGCCCCGATGACCCCGGAAGAGGAACGGGCGCTGATCGAGGTGGCGAAGCTGACGACGGACATCTTCAGCGCGCCCCGGAAGTTTATTGACAAGATGCTGGGCGAGGGCGCGTATGAAAAGATAACCGACGGCGCTATCTATGAACTCGACGACGATATCGAGATCGTGAACCAGCTTGTGGAAGCAATCACAAAAGCGCTGGGTGACGAGCGGCGCAGGCAGAATATGCTGGCGGGCAGCAAAAAAAGCAAGGCTGCAAAGTGATATGGGCGCGCTGTCTTTTTCAAAAAACCGGCGCGACGTCCTGCCGGAGGAAATCGACGGCTGTGAGATCGACGCCGATTTCCGGGTAGTGCTGCAGGCCATCCGCATTTTCAACAGCCGCGACTATGAGCTGTACGACGACGCCCTCTTCTATTTTTACGTGGATGCGCGCCCGGAAGACGCCTACAACAAAATGGTCGCGTTCATTCTGGGCGGCGAAGAGCCGGAGCCTTCCGGGGATCCGCCGCGCATGGATTTTGAGTTTGACGCGGATGAGATTTACGCGGATTTCCTAAACTTCTACGGCGTCGACCTTTTGACGGCGCGTATGCACTGGTACAAGTTCCGGGCGCTATTGGGCGGCATTCTGGCGCGGGAGGGCGCGCTTGCAAGCAAAATGCAGACGCGCTTTCGTAAAACGGACGGGCTAAAGGGCCAGGAACTCCTCGACGCGCAGCGCGCAAAGGAACGGGTGCAAATTCCCGTGCAGCTCACCGCGCAGGAGATCGAGGAAGCGGAACGGTTTGCAAGCGAATGGGGCGAGCTGTAACCGCGGGGTTTACATTAAAACTCACGGCAGAGGAGATTCAAGCCCAGATAAAACAGCAGGAGCAATATGAGGCGGGATGGGGCAGCTTGAAATGTGCCCCTCGTGCGTTCTGTTGCCCCTATTAGATCGTTTTCGCTGCGAACCGAGTAAACCTCGGCTGTGGCGGGAATGGCCGCTATGGCGGCTGAAAGGATAAAAAATGAGACACAAAAAAACACGCCAGAATCGTTCCCCCGGATCGCCCAGATATAATCATTTGGTTATTAGAGATAACCGAATATATCTGGATGGTGCCGAAATAAAAGGCGTGACAAAATATCGCCTTGAAGCAGAGGGGCATGGAAAGCCTTTGCTCGTGCTGGAATTATACGTGGAGAACAAAGGAACATTTACGCCCAATGTCTCAACCTAGTTTTGACGATATGAAGACAGAAACCACTTGAACGAGTACATCCATACCAACAGGCATCAGGGCGGACAGTTTTTCTTTTATTTTGTCCCAGGTACTTTTGGGGCGGATTGCGCTTAAGAAATCCCGGCCTTTAGGAGTTATGTCCTTTACGATGAAATCATGATCTGCTATCATATCCATTTCCTTTGCGTCGATCATGTCGCCATCTGAAAGTGCTTTTAGTGCATAAAGGATAGCATCGCGCGAGTAATCGGGCAGGGCGGCTGCTATTTCGTAGGAATCGGTATCACACAACATTCCATCCTTAAAGCCTGAAACAAAATCGATGTTTAGTAGAACATCTCGGACGCAATCAGGATTTAGCTGCATTCGGCAAATTTCCTTTCGCGGTTGTTTCCGTCAATTATACCACGGATGCGCAGCCTTGACGACCCGCGCCCCCCAAACTGTAACCGCGGGTTTACATTTTTTGGGCGCGGTGGTAGGATGGGGGTAGTATAGCACAGGGAGGTTAGTATTCTATGGGATTGTTTGGCAGCAAGGAACGTAAACCTAGAGTAGTAGACGTGGGGGCCTATCATGTGGATGGGCTTGACTATCCTGTTGACGAGGTGGTGCTGCTTTGGGGGAGATTGGACTACCTTCTAATCCGATCAGCCGTGCACGAAAAAAAGTATGCACAGTACATACTTGAGTTTGAGCAAATCAAGGGCATTGAGATTGTCAGCGCATCGCAAATAATTGAAGCTAATAAAAGCGTAATTGGCAGAGCTGTTATTGGCGGTTTGCTGCTGGGCGGTCTCGGGGCCACGATTGGCGCGATATCGGGTGTGGGGACAAAGCAGAAGAAAATTATCGAAAACTATTTGGTTATTAATTACGTTTCAGCGATGGAGGATGACATGAAAGTAATGTCTTTTAAGTTGGGTGAAATGATTATTGCTAAAAAATTTGTTAATGAAATCCGATTCCGGGCGGGGATACTGGATGCCAGCACAAGCGAGCATCCCACTACAGTGAAGTTGTAAAAGAAAAACCGGTCTTACAATGGGCGAGCTTTAATAGGAAAACAAACCACCAACCTTTTGGAAGGTGGTTTTTTCGTGCTGTTATTTTGAAGGAGAATAAGCAAATGGCGCATGGCGGCGTAAAAATCGAAGTTAATCTGGATAAATCAAAGCTGCAGGGATCCATGCGCGGCCTTGAGGGCGACATTATCAAAGGCATGTCAGCTTTTGAAATATTGAGACAGGGCGCTACAAAAGTATTGGATATGGTCGCGACCTCTTTGGACGCCGCAATGAAGCGCATCGATACGATGGATCAGTTTTCCCGGGTCATGACCACGATCACGGGCAGTGCGGAAAAGGCGAATGCCGCACTGGCAAAGACTACCGATATCGTTACGGGTACGGCTTTCGGGCTTGATATCGCCTCAAAAGGCGTGCAGGCGTTTGTGGCAAGCGGGATGCAGGTCAGCAAGGCGACCGATACGATGGCCGCGTGGGCGGACGCTACGGCTTTTTATACCAAAGGTACGAACGCGGAGCTGGAGACGGTATCGACGGCGCTGCAAAAGATGCAGACCAAAGGCACGGTGACGATGGAGCACCTGCAGATGCTCCTTGAGGCGGGCGTACCTGCCATCCAGATATACGCGGCGGCAACCAAACAATCCACAGATGAAGTAACTGCGCAGATGGGCCGCAGTGAAATCAAAACGGATGATTTCATAGCCAAAATGAACGAGGCGTTTCAGACGGGCGTCACGGGGTTCCCCTCGATCGCGGGCGCGGCAAAGAGCGCGGGCACAAGCTGGCAAGGCAGTATGGACAACATGCGGGCGGCGATCGCGCGGGGAACGTCCGCCATGCTGGAGCAGCTTGACGCCTCACTTAACGTCAAAAACGGAATGGTGAACTTTGGGAAAACGCTGGAAAATGTGCTGAAAACACTGGCTAATAATCTTGATGTTATCATCCCACTGGCTGTCGGGGCGTTGGGGGCCATACTGGCATTCAAAGCGATCAGCGCTATCCCTGCTCTCATTAGCGCGGTTAAGGGTGCGTTCGAGGCATTAAGTGCGGCATTTGTTGCCAACCCAATAATATTAACCATTGCGGCGGTTATTGCTGGGGTGGTTGCGCTCATGGCCGTCACGGATGCCCTTTCTAATCGCGTGGACGGCTATCAAAAAGCATTTGCTGAGAGTGTCGAAGCGGCCGAATCCCAAAGTCAGGCAAATCAGCAGCTCATCGAAAGCATGAACGCGCTGGATGATGAATACAAAAGAGCGGAAGCCCAAGCAATAACAACCGCTGAAGCCAACCGCGGGTTGGTCGATAGACTTGTAGAACTGCAAGGGGTGTTACGAGGCGGCGCGGCATCTGCGGGAGAAACGGCGGCGGCAGAGCGTGAAATGGCGCAGATAACAAATGACCTTAACAGCAGCGTGGCGGGCTTGGGCCTTGAGGTAGACGCCGCGACGGGCAGCTTCAATATGAACGAAGATGCAATCCGCGCGGCCATTGACGCGCAGGAGGCATACAATAAGGCGATCTCAAAACTGGAGTATGCCCGGCAAAAAATTGATGCGCTAAGCGATGTCGAGGCGGAGTTATATCTGACGGAGCAAGCGCTCGTTGATCAAAAGGGCAACCTAAATGATGCGCTGGACGGGGAAACAACGGCATTAGGAGTCCTCGGACAGCAGATTGACAAAGGCATTGTTGGGGTTTGGGATTGGATAAAGGGTACTAAGGGCGTGATTGATGCCACCGACGACTTGACGGGCGAAGAGGCTGAACTGAACAAAATACTCGAACGATCAATACAGTATTGGGAAGACGAAGCTGCGGAAGCGTTGCGAGTGGCACAAGCGCAAAATGGTGTCGGGCAAAGCGTCGACGATCTTGCGGGACAATACAGGGTGTCCATATCTGAAATACGGTCATGGATGGATTCGCATCAACAGGGTTTGCAGGACTGGGAAGAGTATCACAAGACAACCTTAAATGAAGCGGGCGAAAATATAAATCAAGTCGCGGAAAAATGGGGAGTATCAGTAGCTGAGATTAAGACGGCGATGGCCGATAACAATCTCGACCTGCAGGGCTGGGAGGACGAACAAACCCGCCTGTATGAAGAATGGCTGCAAACCGCTACCGAAAACATTGACGGTGTAGTCAACGGTTTTAAAGAGATCCCGGAGGAGGCGGAGCGATCGCTCGAAGAGATGGCAACGCTGCTGGAGACGAACAACGCCCGTATGGCTGCGTGGAAACAGAACCTTGTGACGTTATCCAGCACACTCGGCCCCGAGATGATGAGCGTGATTGAGTCGTGGGGGCCGGAGTACAACAGCCTGCTCGAAGAATACCTGGCCGATCCTAACGGTGAGCTGGGCAAAAAGTTCTATACCGAGATGCTGGAAGCGACCGGGCAGGGCGCGGCTGGCGCGCAGAGTACCGCGCCGCAATATCAGGCAGCAGGCAGTGACAACATACAGGCGTATAGCGACGCCCTGCAATCGAATACCGCCCCAAATGAAGCGGCGCAGATAATCGCCGACGGTGTGGCAGGTGAGCTCTCCCGCGCCGATTATTCGGCCATCACCACAGAACTGGCCCGAGCGATCCGTGGCGGCGTGGGCGCGGTGCAGTCCGCCGCGGCCGCGGTAAGCGAAA
>DOMW01000242.1:0-4067 GCA_003510345.1 Clostridiales bacterium
CCGCAGGCGCAAATATCCTGTCCCTTATAGTAAGGGATATGCCCGATCTCGCTGGCCACGCCATGTTTCCCCAGCAAAAACTGCCCGAATATATGGATCGCGCCGCCAAACCCCGTGCCGATGTAGCAGCCCACCACAATATCTTTGCCGGACAGGTCCAAAAGGAACATGTCGTAGCACAAAAGATTGTTGACGTCCCTGTTTAACACCACGGGGATGTCGAGGTATTGCCCCATGCCGTCCACAATATTCAGGTTGTCCAGAACATGCCTGCCATCCGGGCCGATGATATTGGGCACCGAATACACCATTTTGCGCTGCCTGTCCACCGTGGCAGGGAGGCCGACCGACACGCATAAAACGTTGGAAAGCCCGGTATCCGCGCAATACTCTTTTACCGCGCCCGCGATCGCCGCAAGCGGGTCTTTCGCGCGGCCAATGAAGCTGCTGGAAGCGACTTCTACCCGCGCCACCGCACCGTCCGTTCCGACGGCCCCGATGCGAAAATTCGTTCCGCCTATGTCGATGCCTATTACAGTACCCGTCTCCATGGGCGGCTACCCGATCTGTCCCGTGATATCTTGCTCCATGATCTCCCACGCGCGCGCAAGGTCGGGGTCGTTGTTAAAAAGGCCGCTTGTGCCCACCACAAAAATCTCAGCGCCCGCGTCATAAAGCTTTTTGTACGTTTTACTGTTGCACGAGCCGTCTACCTGTATTTCGTAGGTATATCCTTTTTCTTCTTTCAGCCGTTTCGCGTGCGTCATTTTACCCAAAGATTCCTCGATAAACCGCTGCCCCGCGTAGCCGGGGTCCACCGTCATAAATGTGATCATATCCAGTATATGGATGTAAGGGTAAATGATATCGAGCGGCATAGCCGGGTTGATGAATACGCCCGCCATTTTCCCCACGTTTTTGATCTGGTCGAGCAGGCGGAACGCGCGCGGCTGCACCACATTAGGGTCAAAACTGACAGCGCCCGCGCCCGAATCGAGGCAAAGCCCCACAAGGTCGGTATCCACATTGTCCACCATCAGGTGCGCGTCCATCGGCACATCCGTGATCTGCGCAAGCTGCTGCATAAATACGGGCGCGAGGCACATATTGCGCACATAATGCCAGTCGATGATATCCACATGCAGGTAGTCCGCCCGTTTCAAAACCTTCATTTGCTCCCGCACGTTCATCATGTCCATGCACATAAGCGAAGGCGCTATTTTTACATTCATATTCCATGCTCCCTGTTACGATTTCTTTTTGCGCAGGAACAGCGTATCCATCGTGACCGCCGCGATAATGAGTATGCCCATCACGACCTGTTGATAGAACGTATCCACACGCATCATGTTAAGCCCGTTGTTTATAAGGCCGATGATAAGGCCGCCCACCACAACGCTCCACACCTTGCCCTTGCCGCCAAAGAAGCTTGTGCCGCCGATCACTGCCGCCGCGATGGCAAACGTCTCGTAGCTCGAACCGGCAAGCGGCTCCGCCGCGCCCGTCTTCGCCGTGATGATCAGCCCGCCAATGCCCGAACAAATGCCCGCTACAATGAACACAATGAGCCGGTGCAGGTTTGTGTTGATGCCCGAAAACCACGCGGCTTCCGGGTTGCCGCCAAACGCGTAAATGTTGCGCCCCACCTTCATCTTTGTGGTGATGAACCACAGTACAGCGGCCAGCGCGACCGCGATCACAACGGCGGTGGGAAGCAGGTTGCCTATACGGAAATTAACGACCTGTTTAAATTCCTGCGGGAACCCGGAGATCGAACGCGCGTTTGAGACGATCATCACGATGCCGCGGAAGATCCACTGCGTACCCAGCGTGATGATAAAAGGGTGCACCCGCGTCAGGTTTACCAGCGCGCCGTTCACCGCGCCCAAAAGCGCGCCCCCTAAGATGCCGCCCACGAGTATGGCGGCAACCACGGGCACGCCCGCGTTCATCATCATGCCCATCCACATGCCTGTCAGCGCCATAACAGAGCCGATCGAAAGGTCTATGCCGCCGATCAGTATGGCGAAGAACACGCCCAGGCCGATCACTATTTTATCCGCGCTCTGGTACAGTATGTTGATGATGTTGTTGAGCGAAAGGAAATTACTTTCCGCAGGCGCGATCACCGCAATCACGATGAACAGCAAAAAGAATATGAGCAGCGTACCCACGCGCTCCCACCAGTAATTAAAATTCTTTTTCTGCCCGGTAAGTTCCGTTTGTCTTGTGTTGTTCATTTCCATATCCCCCTGTTATTAGGTAGCGGCGTGCATAATAAGCTCTTCGGTGGCGTCCGCGCCGTCTAAGATCGCTTTGATCTCGCCTTCGTTAAACACGACGATCCTGTCGCATACGGCCAAAAGCTCGGGCAGTTCGGACGATACCATCAAAACGCCCTTGCCCTGCTCCACCAGTTCCCGCATGATCTTATAGATCTCGCTTTTCGCGCCCACGTCTATGCCGCGCGTCGGCTCGTCAAAAAACATGATTTTGGCGTTTGCGGCCAGCCATTTGCCCACGATCACCTTTTGCTGGTTGCCGCCCGAAAGCTCGGTGATATTCTGGTTGATGGAAGTCGCCTTGATGTTTAACTGGTCTTTCTGTTTTTGCGCTTCCAGCTTTTCCGTCTTTTCGTTGATCAACCCGTAGGTGCCGTTCCATTTGGATGTTCTGAGCGCCTCTTCCATCGCGACGTTTTTCCATATCTCGAAGTTATCGAAAAACCCGGTCTCGCGCCTGTTTTCCGTCAGGTAGGCGAGGCCTTTTTTCACCGCGTCATAGGTGTTTTTTATTTTGAGCTCTTTCCCTTCCAGGTAGATTTTGCCGCTCTGCATTTTCTCCGCGCCGAATATCACGTTCATAAGCTCGGTGCGGCCCGACCCGACCAACCCGGCAAAACCCAAAACCTCGTGCTTGTGCAGCTCAAAGCTCACATTCTTCACTTTGCCGTCCGCGCGTGATACATTTTCTACCTTAAACAACACTTCCGTCTGCGCCCCGCGCCCGCGCCCCGCGGGTTGATATTTATCTTTTAGCTCGCGGCCCACCATCATGGTGATGATCTCTTCCTTGCCGGAAACCTCAGAAAGCATCTTTGTGGCGACATACCCGCCGTCCTTCAGCACGGTGATCCTGTCGCCGATCTGTTTTATCTCATCCAGCTTGTGAGAAATATACACAATCCCCACCCCTTGTTTTTGCAGGTTGCGTATGATTTCAAACAAATTCTGTGTTTCATCCAATGTAAGGGAAGACGTCGGCTCGTCCATAATGAGCACCTTCGTGTTCCACACCAGCGCCTTTGCAATCTCCACAAGCTGCTTTTCCGATATCGGCAGGTCTTCCACCATGGTCATCGGGTTTCGCTTAAGGCCCACAAGCAGCATGGTTTCTCTGGCTTTTTCCATCATATATTTTTTATCGATGATGGGGATGCCCACCACTTTTTTTTGGGGCAGCCTTCCCACAAAAAGGTTTTCCACGATCGAAAGCTCGTCGATCACGCTGAGCTCCTGGTAAATAATATTGATGCCACGTTCCTGCGATATCGCGGGTGTCAGGTTTTTATACCGCGTTCCTTCAATATAGATCTCGCCTTCCGTCGGCGTGTATATGCCGCTTAATATTTTCATCAGCGTGGACTTACCCGCGCCGTTTTCCCCCATCAGCACATGCACTTCACCCGGGTATACGTCGAGGTTTATATCGCTTAACGCCACGACGCCGGGAAATTTTTTGGTGATGTGTTTCATTTCCACCAGCTTTTCCATTCTTTTTTCTCCTCTTCTTTAGGCTCGAAGAAATGGTTCACCCCCCGCCGGCTAGTTCGGCAGGGGGTGAGCGTAGCGCTACGCTTACGCGTTGTCTTTTGTGATCAGTATGGAATCGATGTATTCTACCGGCGCTTCCGCGTCAAGCGAGCCGGCGTTTCCGTCCTGTACCGCTTTCAAAAGCGCTTCAAAGGATTTCGCACCGATCTGCCTGGGGTCCTGCGCTACCGTAGCCGTAAGGCGGCCTTCTTTTACGGAAGCTACCGCGTCGTCCACGCCGTCTGTGCCCACAAC
>DOMW01000242.1:4133-4786 GCA_003510345.1 Clostridiales bacterium
TACTGCTGGATGATGTTCGTGGCGACGTCAAGCGCCTTGTTCCTGTCCCAGTCGCCCGGCTGGCTGTCTACAAGCTCAATGCCCGCAGCCGCTTCAAAAGCTTCCGTAGCGCCCTGCGCCCTTGCTTCGCCCGAAGCCGCACCCGCTTTTCCTTCAATGATAGCGACTTGCCCTTCACCGATCTGCTCGATAATAAAGTCCGCGCCCTTTTTGCCCACGGCCACGTTATCCGTCGCCGCGTAGCCCACCACATAACCACCGGCTGCTTTAAGCTCCGTCGTGTCGATGGCTTCGTCTATGTTGTATACGGGGATGCCCTTTTCATTCGCCGCCACAACGCCTTCGATCAGGTTCGTGCCCGAAATGGGGGCAACGCCGATGCCGTCGTAGTCGCCGTTCACAGAAGCGATCATTTTATCAAGCTGCGGGCCGAGCTCGTCTTCCGAGTTCATAGCGTCTACAAACACGGTAACACCGGCTGCCGCTGCCGCTTCCTCAATACCTTCCTTCATTGACACCCAGTGCGGGTTCGCAAGGGTCTTCAGCAGGAAATACAGGCTGACATCCGAGCCTGCCGCCGCGGGTTCTTCCGCGGGCGCTTCGCTTGCGGGTTCTTCCGCAGGCGCCTCACTTGCGGGCGCTTCACTCGCGGG
>DOMW01000110.1:0-2793 GCA_003510345.1 Clostridiales bacterium
CTCCGCCGCCTCGCTTACAGGCGCTTTCTGCCCCGCCGCGCCCTCCTCCGCCATTGCCACCGCAGGCACAAGCGCGAACACCAAAAACACCGCCAATAAAACAGAAATAAACCGTTTCCCCTTCATTTGTACAGTCACCCCCTACTTAATTCTTTGTCATGTGATTTATAATCCCATAGTATTATATACCATATCCCGTGGAAAATATAGTGCTTTTTGCCATTATTTTTCGAGAATTTTCCACGGTTTTTTCTTTTTTAACAGCTTAGCTTTCCCGGAACTCGGGATCAGCGGTTACCGAAATAACCGCTGCCAAAGTTACTAAAAACCTCTTTCCGCCCTCACGCGCGGCTGTTTCGCAGCATACGGACTATATCCTTTGGCTTGGGCGCGTTTCCGTAGAGAAGTACACCCAGGCGGTAGATGTTTGTCGCCAGTATGCCGATCAGCACTGCCGACACAAAAAGTATGCCGATAGAAAGCAATATTTGCCACAGCGGCACGACGGAAAGCGCGATGCGCGTAAACATGGCCATGGGCGAGGTCAGCGGGATAAACGAGCACGCGATGATGGCGGGGTTTTCCATAGACCCGCTGCTCATGGAGAACATCGAAACGAGGAACGAGACCACAAACAAGAGCATCACAGGCTGTGTGGTGGTGCCGAGGTCTTCCATGCGGCTCACAAGGCTGCCCATAGCCGCGAACAGGAACGCGTAGATGAAAAACCCCAGCAGGAAAAACACCAGCGCAAACGCCAGCATATCGGGCGGCATGTCAAAAATGGACTGTAAAACAGGCACATTCGCGTAGGCCGCACTGTTTGCTTTATAGATCACAACGCCCGTGCCGATAATAAGAGCAAATTGCAGCAGCCCCGCCGTGCCCGTACCCAGCACTTTACCGAATATGAGGCTTTTAGGTTGTGCGGACGTGATTAAAAGCTCCATGGCGCGCGTGCTTTTTTCCGCCGCCACGCCGGAGGCGACGAACTGCCCGTAAATGACGATTGCCATATAGAGGGCAAAAATGAGCACATACGCGTGGAAAAAGCTTTGCGTCTGGTCGGTGCCCGAAGCGGTTACATGCACATTCGGCTCCACCGCCGCCTCTTCTATTTTTTGCAGCTCCTGCGGCGGCACACCCAGCGAAAGGTACGCATCCTGTTTATATTTTTCCAGCAAAATATCGCTGAACATATTATCGAAAAAGTCATATATGCCGACGGTGCGCGTATAGCGCGTGTACGAAAGAGGGCCAGTGATGTCGATAGCCGCTTCATATTCGCCCGCGTCCACCATCTGCTCGGCCTGTTCGGGTGTGACCGCCTGCGGCTCGAGCACTGTACCGCTATCCACGAGCGCGCTGTTTAGGTACTCCGCGTCCGCGTATTCATTTTGCACCAGCAGCAGGGCTTGCCCGCCGCCTGTTTCCCCTTCCGCGCCGCCCGAAGAAGCGGCAGCGCCCAGCAAGGACGGAACAACAGTCAACATGACCGCCACGACGGCCATAAACACGATCGTAACCACAATATAAGACTTTCGTTTCAGGTAGTTCATCAGTTCGAAATGGAACACTGTTTTAAACTGCTTCATATTGTTTCACCTCCGCCGCTTCATCCGCCGTGTACTCCACAAAAATATCATTGAGCGACGGTTCATTCACAAACACGCCGTCGATATCGAGCTGCGCGCCCGCAAGCGCGAGTAAAAGCGCGTTTTTATCCCGCTCACTTTTAAGCGTGAGCAGCGCGTCCCCGTTTTCCATATCCGCCTGCGCGACGAGATTGGAGAGCCGCCCGCGCGCAAGGGAGAGTACTTTCTCCGCTTCCGTGCTGCGCACGACGATCTTTTTGCGGTCATACGAGCGCTTTATCGTGCCGATCGCGCCGTCCAGCACTATTTTTCCCTCGTGCAGTATGGCGACGTGGTCGCAGAATTCTTCCACGTAATTCATCTGGTGGGAGGAAAAAAGTACGACTTTGCCCAATGCAATCTGCTCTTTTACAACGTCCTTTAAAAGCGTGGCGTTTACCGGGTCGAGGCCGGAAAACGGCTCGTCCAGTATGATCAGCTCGGGGTTCGCTATGAGCGCCGCCGCAAGCTGTATCTTCTGCTGGTTGCCCTTGGAAAGCACCTCCAGTTTTTTATTCGCATACTCGGGAAGGCCCATTTTTTCCAGCCAATATGCTATGGATTTTTTGGCTTCCCGCGGCTGCATGCCCTTGAGCTTCGCGAGATACAAAAGCTGCTCGGAAATGAGGCTTTTTGCGTAAAGGCCGCGTTCTTCCGGCAGGTAACCTATGCTGAGCTTTTCCCTGTCTATGGGCGCGCCATCTAAAAGCACACTGCCGCTATCCGGCGGAAAAACGCCCATGGCGATACGGATCGTCGTGGTTTTGCCCGCGCCGTTCCGCCCCAAAAGCCCCAGCGCCTGCCCGCCCTTTGCCTCTAAGGATATTCCTTTTAACACTTCCTTTGGCCCGAACGATTTTATTAATTCCCTTGTCTCGAATACTATGGTAAACACCTCCAATCAATACATTGATAGCGACCGTTTTAGTATAGCACATTCTAAAAACTGTTAAAATAGTGTGGTTTGCCCAAATATTCCATTTCACATATTACGTTTGCCGTTATGTCGCCTAACGTAATATATTATAGCGTCCGGCGTAATAATTGTCAAGCACTACGGGAGATAATAAAATGTGCCGCAGGCACTTTATTCCCGCTTCGTTATCCAATAAAAAACGGGTTCGCATCCCCGTGGGATACGAACCCGTATTGATCAGCG
>DOMW01000110.1:2888-3037 GCA_003510345.1 Clostridiales bacterium
AGAAAACGCAAGACCAAGCGGGATGAGTTTCTGGCAATCATGGAAGAAGTAATACCGTGGGACGAATGGACAGCGGTAGCAGAGCCGTATTATCCGGATGGGAAACGCGGCCGCCCGCCGCGCGGTGTAGAAACAATGCTGCGGATGTA
>DOMW01000220.1 GCA_003510345.1 Clostridiales bacterium
CGGCCGCACTCGCACTCGCGCTTGCCCGCGCGGCTTCCTCCTGCCGCCGCTGTTCTTCGTCTATCTCGTCCTGCGCCGCCTGGCGCTTTGCTTCCTCCGTGTCTGTAAAAACACTTTCGCCAAAGGCGCGCGCCCGCTCAAACGCGGCAAAATCTTCGGACAGTTTCTGTATGCTGTCATTCGTCCGCTCGTCGCTTTTCACATAAATGTCTTCAACCGCCGCAACCGCCGCGTCTATTTTACGTTGTGTTCCCGCTTTGTCCACAAAATCATACGGCGCGGTAATCGTCTCCGGGGATATTTTGCCCTGCGCGATATCGTCATACGTTTGCGGCATAACAGAAACCACCGCGGTAATGATNNAGCGCCGCTTTTCTTTTCCGTTCCTTTGTATAATTCGCCATCTGTGCCCCTTTTGGGTTGCGCCGTATACGCCCGACTTCATTGGGCGTGGTCAATGCTTCATTAATATAATTAGTATAAAGCAATTTTACGATTTTTTCAAATCTTGGCTGTGTTTTTAATTTCATCCGGCTACTAAGCCCGGAAAAACTTCTTCAACCTGGACACTAAGCCCGATAGAATTGCTTCGAAGCGCCATTATCCGGGTATTCCTCTGTGGTCAAGAAGCCTGCGGCGCATTTGACCACAGGGAGGTATACCCAAAAGCAAATAAAAGACATTTGCACAATAAAATACGGGTTCGTATTTGGACAGATATGTCTAGGATTTAGAGATACGAACCCGCTTTAGAGCAACTTGATGATCGGCTGTCATTTGCCAAGCCGCTTTGAAGGCGACGGCATGAACAACTGCTTATACACCCATGCTTATATAACCGCCAATATCACAAAGTTGATCACAAACAACACGGTAGACACGACTAAAATCGGGTGCAGCTCCCGCGCGCGCCCCCGCACGATCTTTATGATGCAGTAGAAAAGGAACCCGGCCGCGATCCCATAGCTGATACTGTAACACAGCGCCATAAAGATGCCCGCAAAGAACGCCGGGATCGCCTCGGCAAGGTCCGCCCACTTGATCTCCTTAAACGCGGACAGCATCATGATACCCACGGCAATGAGCGCCGGGGCGGTCGCCTGCGCAGGTACAATACCCATAACGGGCGCAAGGAACATGCACGCGGCAAAAGCGATGGCCGTCACCACACTGGTAAGGCCTGTCCGCCCGCCCGCGCCGATACCCGCCGCGCTTTCCACATAGGTCGTCGTGTTGGACGTACCCACCACCGCACCCACAGACGTCGCGACCGCGTCCGCAAAAAGCGCCTTGTCCATCTTGGATTTAAAGCCGCGGCTTTGCTCCATCGCCTTCATATCCTCTGCCGAGAAAATGCCCGACTGCCTGCCCGTGCCTATAAACGTGCCAATCGTATCAAACGTATCCGATATACTGAACGCGAATATCGTCATGATCACCAGCAGTATTTTGGAGGAATCGGAAAACAGCGACCCCATCCCCTCCGGCCCGAAAGCCGCGCCAAACGTCTGTGAAAGCTCGGAAAAAGAGCTCCCGATGCTTTCCGCCGAAATGCTCACGCCCGAAACATCCACCACGCCCATGGGGATAGCAAGCACCGTCGTCGCCACAATACCAATCAATATCGCGCCCTTCACCTTCAGCACCAGCAATATTACTGTCAGCACAATGGCGATGATCGCGAGTATCACGGCCGGTGTGTTGAAAGTCACCAAGCCGGGCACCGTACCCCCGTTGCCCATCACTGAAAACACGCTGTCATATGCCGCATCCGCAGAAAAAGGCGCATTGTTTATGGAAGCGATCGCGCCGTCGCTCGCGGCTACGGTAAACTGAAGCAGCCCGGCGTTCTTGAGGCCGATATACGCCACAAAAATACCGATGCCCCCGCCGATCGCGTTTTGCAATGATTCGGGGATCGACCGGATGATGGCTTTCCTGAGCCGCGTCACGGTGATCAGTATGTTTACAATACCGCAAATGAACACCATTGCGAGCGCCTGCTGCCAGGTAAACCCCAGCGCGAAGCACACCGTATACGTAAAGAACGCGTTCAGCCCCATACCCGGCGCCTGCGCGTATGGCACATTGGCAAAAAGCGCCATTACAAGCGTGCCCACGATGGCCGCGATGATCGTCGCCAAAAACACCGCGCCCGCCGGCATCCCCGTGGCGGAAAGGACATTCGGATTTACAAATATGATGTAGGACATTGCGCAAAACGTCGTAAGCCCCGCTATGACCTCGGTAGATGGTTTGGTTCCGTTTTCCTTGAGTTTAAAAAACTTTTCCAAAATACTATACCTCCTCATTTCATAAAAACGATGGCCCCTTACGGCTTTCTTTAGCCGATACTATCATTCTACATGAGAAGGTTTTTTTTCACAAGGCAGAGGCGAAGTTTTCCGCAAATTTTGGTATTTCCAGGTAACTGTTGATCAATGCAGGCCGCGTGTCGTTGTGAATTTTTGTGGGCGGTAATTCAACAAGGTTTGTCTATGTTCCTGTTAAGCATGTCCGTTCAAATACGAACTCATATTTATATATTTATATTGTGCAAATATCTTACGTTTGCTTTTGGGTATTCCTCTGTGGTCAAGGAGCCTGCGGCACATTTATAGTATTCCGCCTTCGGCGG
>DOMW01000068.1:0-536 GCA_003510345.1 Clostridiales bacterium
TTCTTTTTCAGCTCCGCGTACTTCAATGTGCGAAACTCGTATTTTTCGTAACCCGTATCAACAGAGACGCCGCCGTGGAAAGAAACCACGCGCCGCTGCTGCTCCAGCTTTTTCACATCCCTGCGCACCGTAGAGGGCTTAATGTCCAGCGCGCTGCTGATTTCGTTTATCACCGAGAAATTCCGGTTGCTCACATACTCATAAATCGCCTGCTGCCGCGCAGTAATCAAATCATTTTTCATCCGTCGCTACCGCCTGTCACCATATATTTATTATGTATGGTTCTGCGTCAGTCTCCCCATCTCCTTGCGCACGTTTACCAGTATATCCGTGTAGTATTTGTTGTATGTGCAACACCCGATCGGCGTCTGGCGAATCAACAGCTCCAGGCAATTATCGCAAATGGTGCAGAACTTGATATCCTGCTCCTGCCCATCCGCCAGCTTGCGCGGCAGCAGCGGGTCGGCAAACGATTGCCGACCCAGGCCAATCATATCCACAATCCCTTTTGTTATATTCTTCGCGCCCACATGGAA
>DOMW01000068.1:596-4180 GCA_003510345.1 Clostridiales bacterium
CCTGCTTGAACGCTTTTTGGAACGTCGGGTGCAGGTACGCGATGTACGGGTAGTTTTTCTCCGCCTGCGTCAGCGTAACCGTAATAGACGGGCTGCCAGCCGACTGCACAATATACTGCGCGCCGCGCTCCTCCAGGCCCTTGATCAGGTCGAGCGGTTCTGTCAGGTCGATGACCGGCGAATCCGGCCCATCCGTCCCGAAGCCGCCGGGAAAGCCTTCCCACGCGGATACTTTGGAGCCAATCAGGAAGTTCTTGTCGTTGATCTCTTTGGCGATACGCTCGTATAAATCGAACGCGAACCTGCGGCGGTTTTCCCAACTGCCGCCGTATTTCCACTTGCGGCTGTTGAACGGGCGCAGTATCTGCGACCCCAGATAGCCGTGGCACAGCTTCATATCAATGCCATCCGCGCCCGCGTCGCGCGCAATCTTCGCCGCCAGCACAAAATCGTCCATGATTTTATCCACATCTTCGTCGCTCAAAAGGTCGCCGCCGTATGTATACGACGGACACACCGTTACCCTGCGGGAAAACGAAGGGTTACTCAGCTCGCCCGAATGCGTAAGCTGGAACACAATCAGCGGCTCGCTGTTGACCTCTTTCAGCTTCTTGATAAAATTCCCCAGCGCGGGCGCGTTTTGCTCGCGTATCATCAACTGGTTTTTGCGCGACCGGCTCTCTTGCGTAATGGAGATAGCCTCCAAATCAATCAGCCCCCAGCCGCCCTTGTACAGGTTTTCATACCGCGTATACGTCAGGTCGGTGGGGTTGCCCGCCTCGTCGGCGTCCGTACATTCCATCGCCTGCACGAAGAAACGGTTTTGGCAGGTGCGGTTGCCGATTTTCACCGGGTTCAACAACGTCTCTTTATAACTCATGGCAAACTCCTCAAGATTACTATTTAGATATCCTTATCCACTATGACCCGCTTGTCTATATCGGGTGAAACCAGCACCTTGAACAATTTGGGGTTGCTCCGTAGCTCGTGCAGCGCATCCTCCAGTTCCTCAAGCGGCACAACCATGGACAGGAGCGGCAACGGGTCCACCCGCTTGTACGCAAGCAGCGTGATCGCGTCGCCCCAGTCGTTGCCGATCCCCGCGCACGACCCGCTCACTTTTTTCTCGCCCAATACAAATTCATACGGGGGAAGCTCGGCGCAGTCGCCCTGCGCGCAAATGCCGAACGCCTCCAGCTTGCCGCCGCGGCGCATCATTTTAAACGCCTGTTCGTAGGTGGCGGGCAGGCCCACCGCTTCGATCACGTTATCCGCGCCGACGCCGCCCGTGAGCCGCATCACTTCCGCCACCGGGTCTTTCACCTCGGTAATGTCAATCGTGTAATCCACGCCCATCTCTTTGGCAATTTGCAGGCGCTTCTTGCTGTCGCCAATGACGATCACCGGCGCGCAGCCGCGCAGTACCGCCAGCTTAGCGTGCAACACGCCCAGCCCGCAGCCAATGACCACGCAGGAAGAGCCGATTTTAGCGTCCATGCGCTTGCTGGCCTGCAATGTTGCCGTGAGCGGCTCCACAAAGGCCGCCGTGTAGTCGTCCATGCTGTCCGGTATCGGGTAGATATTCTTCCACGGCGCGCGCACGTATTCCGCAAACCCGCCGTCTGTGTGTATGCCCAGTTGCGTGAAGCTCTGGCACAGCAACCCGTCGCCCCGGCGACAGAAGTAGCATGTGCCGCACGTCAGGCAGATATCCGCCGCCACGCGGTCGCCCACGTTTATTCCCTGCGCGTTTTTGCCCACTTGCTCCACCGTGCCGTAAAACTCGTGCCCGGTGATAAGCGGCAGCTTCTCCTGCGCGTACTTGCCGGAATAAATGCTCCAATCCGACCCGCAAATGCCGCAATACTTCACTTTTATCAATACGTCATCGTCGCCAATCTCCGGCACGGGCAGTTGTTTCAGCACCATTTTGTTGGGCGCTTCCACAACCTGCGCCCTCATCATTTTTGTCATTCTGCCTTTCCTCCAAAAAATCTCAGTCCACGGGGTTGTTGAATATCTTGTCGCGGCGGCCTTCATACGGCGCTTTGATCAGCAGCGGCTTTAAGAACTCCGCCACCTTTTCCACGCCGTCGCCCACGCTCATCGTTACGTCCTCGTGCTCATAGCTCATCACATAATCGTAGCCCACCATCGCCAGCTCCGTAATAACCTTTTTCCACGGCACGCTGCCCCAGCCGGGTATGCGGAAACGGAAGGCGCGGTCCAGCCGCTGCCAGTCGCCCTGCATCAGTATGCCGCCATACTGGATATTGTGTTCCACGATCTCGCCGTCCTTTGCGTGCACATGGAAAATGCGGTCGGAAAGCGCGTCTATAAAATTTTCCACGCGCAGCCCCAGATAAATGAGGTTTGCCGGGTCGAGGTTGTAGCCCAGGCACGGATGCCCGTCCACCAGCTCAATCGCGCGCTTTGCCGTGTGAATATCGTATATCAGATTGTTGGGGTGCGGCTCCACCGCGAATTTTACGCCATATTCCTTGAACTTATCCAGAATGGGCGTGAAGTATTTTACAAAATCGCGCTCCATCGCCTCCCAGCCCTGCGGGCAGGGGAACGGGAAATACCTGCCCCAGTTTGTCACGCCCGTAAAGCCGTTCACCACGGGCACGCCCAGCGCGTTGGCGGCCTGCGCCGTCTTGATGAGGCTTTCCGTGCCATACTTGATCTTTTCTTCTTTTGTGCCTTTATACAGGTTGTCCGTATCTTCGCCCCACGGCCCTAATATGAGCAGTGAATCGGCGTGGTTGGAAAGGCCGGAAATGGTGACGCCGTAACCCGCGAGCATTTTCTTTAAATCCGCGGCGTTGTTCCCTTTGAGTATTTCATCGCAGTCAAACTGCCCGTTACCGATATACGCGGGAATCTCCATCATCTCGTAACCGTGGGCGCTCATAATCTTCGCTACCTCTTCCAGTGACAGATGCGCGTAGTTTGCAGCAAAAAAGCCTAATTTCATTTTACTTTTGCCCCTTTTTCATTATGTTTGATAGCCGAATTAGTAGTGATAATATAGATTAATCTGACACTTAAAATTATATACTATGAAAAAATTTTGTCAATATTATTTGTAATTATTCCACTATATTTGAATTATTTTTTCATATGTAAAATACTGTACAAGGCGCGGGAGTGGCTAATCCACACGGATTTTGTATTAACTTTTGCAACGGTTTAGGCAACCGCCTTTACGCCGGACGCCTCTCTTTTTCCGCTATTTTCTCCGGTCGGCGCGCGGGCAGGCGGGGAAGAATGGATTATACCAATCACATTTAAAAAGCATACTATGCTTTTTATAGCGCATAAAGCGCGTTTGTGATGGCATGAGACGGGTTCCGCGCCTTGTTTGCGCGGAACAACCCGCAAGCGCGCGTGCGGGTTTCACAAGTTTATAACTTGTGATTAGTATTAGAAAAAACGTGCCTTTCTATTTGTGGAATTATGCTATCACAGGGCAGCGTTTTTTCTCATAGCGGAGTATCCTTCCCGCTTTAGCAATGACGGAGCGTCTGATGAGCCGCCCGCGCGCGTGACGGACGGCTCACCACCACCTTTCCCGCGCG
>DOMW01000014.1:0-4260 GCA_003510345.1 Clostridiales bacterium
TAAAACCGGTCAAGCGACGCGTCGGGCACATGGCCCGCGGCCACTACGCCTTCTTCCACAAAAAGGGACGCAGGCGCGCCTTCGCCGACCGCCGTAAGCTTCACCCCCGGCAGCGCCTGCCGCACAAGCGGCAGCACTTCCTTTACGAACCACCGCACCCCTTCCTCGTTCCGCCCGCGCAGGAACGACCCGACAAAGAGCAGGCCGTTCGTTTGCTCAAAGCCCGTCTTGCGCGCCGGTATGTCGTAATAAAAATAAAGCGGTATGCGCGCCGTTTTTGCCGGATACGCTTTCTCCTGCCCTTCGCCGAACAGGAGCACCGCATCCGCGTCGTGCAGCATAATGCGCTCCATCGCGCTCTCGATCGCTTGCGCTTCCACCGTTTGCCCACCCTGTTTTTCGTCTTGTTCTTCCGCAAAATAAAGCGCAGGCACATCCACATGTTTTTTAATAAATCGCATAAAACGACGCGCCGCCTCCATATTTGTCACAAGAACGGTGCAGATATGCGCTGCGTTTTGCTCTACCCACGAGTGCCAGCCCTGCTCGAACCGCTGGCCCGCCAGCGCTTTTACACCCATATCCAACAACCCGGACATATAAGGCTCCGCCGCCGTAAAATCCTCCGCGAGCAAAGCCACGTCATAACCCATCGCCAGAAAAAGCCGCAGGTAAGCGTGCAGGCTCCTTTCCCGCGAACTTCTGTCGTAAGCGGGCAGTCTATTGGTGATAACCAATATCGTCCTTTTTGCGAGGCGAAAATCCATGCCGCCCGGCGACGCCTCCGGTTCTTTATGATGCCGCGCCCGCAGGTGCCTGTGCCCCGCATCCAAAAGCTCGGAGCGCACACTTGAAAGCTCGTCGCTCTTCTCACGCAGCGCATGGTGCAGCTTTTCCGCATCGTCTTCCGCGACGAGCAGCCGCGCCTCAAGATATTCTATTTCATGAAGCAGCTTCTCTTTTTCCGTACTCATAGCGTACCCTCGTTGCTTTTCGCGCTCGCTTTATACCTGCCCATAATGAACCGCGCGACCGGCCCCGGCCAATACCGCGAGAGTATGGCAAGGTCTTCCGAAAAACGCGCGCCGTTTGCTATAAGCCGCGTCGTTTCCGACTCCTCGTGTATCCTGTGGCACATCAATATCTCGGGGATATAGATAAACTCCCCCTGCTCGTCCGCCAACCTGCTCCACGCGTCCCAGTCGAGTGCGCATATAAACGAAGCGTCAAATGCAAAATCCGGGAACCGCGCTTTGTGGATGCAAACGGACGGGCAGCATATGGCGTTTCCCACGGCAAGCGACCGCCTGCGCACGAACCTGCTGCCCCAGAACGCGGGCCTTTTCAGCACGGCGTTTATCTTCCGCTTCACGCGAAGCAAGCGGTTATCTTCCACCGCCACTCCGCCGCGCAATTCCGCATAATCAGTAAAAAGCAAGATGGGGTTCTTCGCCCGCCACGCATATTCCCGCATTTTTTCAAGATAATCCCGGTGATAGATATCATCCTGGTGCGCAATAGTCACAAAATCCGCCGGCGCCGCTTTGAGGGCAAAATTCCAGTCCGCCGCAAGGCCGCTCTGCCCCTCCCGGATAAAAAGCGGGACACCCTGTTTTTCACACAGCGCCGCCAGCCGGCCATTGGGCGTGGACGTGGAAACAACCACCCGCGCGGGCACGCCCTGCCCTTTCAGGGATTCGATGCAAGCCCCGATGTATGGGCTTTCCTTATAAGCGCAGACCACAAAACAATGGTCAAATTCCTGCCGTATACTGTCTGTCTCTTTTGCCATGCTCCATTCCCGCCGACCCTGCCGGGCCATTCAAATACTATTGCTGCTGCTATAGAATATTATAGCTTTGACAAAAGAAAAATGCAACGCGGGTGCTCCATATTTCAAACACAGCCGCGCCGCATAACAGTGCGCCGCCCCTGGAGCAAATATCGCTGATTTTTATTGCCATTGTTCATTTATGAAATAATCTACCGAATATCCACGAATTTTTCATTTAAGCACACCCTGCTTGCCGTCTCCCCCGCCTTCCGTATACTTGACTTCCCGCAGGTTTCACCACTATAATGAACTATATGATCGTGCCAAAAGTTTTAACTTGATGGGCTAGGCCCGGATTGGAAAAGCGATGTTATGAGCCTGAATCTGGAATGCTTGCGGGACGTGTTACTTATGATGGCTCGCGAGGACATGGGCGATAAGTGGATTTTTTGCAAGGGCTCCGATCTGCTGGAAACCTACTCGGCAAAAGAAGTTATACGCCATGTCAAGTTATGCCACAAAATCGGTTATGTGAACGACTACCGGGCGTATTTTGGTTCGTGCCTGGAAGCGTTCGGTTTAACCGAGCGGGGCAAAACCTTTACGGAAAAAATAAACGATAATACCTATTGGAGCTGGCTGGTTGAGCAATACAACAAATTTCCGCCATTCGGCTGAAATCTCCGCCTTTTTGTTATGCGTAGCCGGGCTGCAAAAAAACCGCCTTTCTTCTTGCAAATTATGAATATTTAAGGTATACTATTAAATAGAAACTTTCAATTAATTCATTAAAAATTTTATCAATCAATTTAAGGAGATGAAAATCGGTATCCAGAATACTGAATGTGCAGATTTTGTTGCCCTCCCTTTTGTGCGTGACGAAAGATAACAGAACACGCCATTTTGAAGTGTAAACGCTTAAAAGAGTTGTATGGCGGTGAAGATGGCTATGGATAACGAGACAAGAGATTTTCTAACCGACCTGGAAGAAGCGATGGATCAAGCGCTTTTGGGCAAGCCGTCCAGACATATTCGGTTTTCGGAGGAAATAGGGAACCCGGAACTGAAACGGCTGGCGGATAAAGCCGCGCGGCTTTTTTCCGACGTTCATGAAGCAAGTAAGATGGCCGACGAACTTGCGCGCGGCAGGTTAGGCGGTTTTTGCCCGTCGCATGGGAACATGCTGGCAGGGCCGCTTAGGCGGATGCAGGCGCAGTTTTCCGCGTTTACAAGGGATATCGATGCATTTCTTTGTGGCCGGGGAGCACCGAAGATGCAGGAGGACGGCGAATTGTTCCGCGCTGTGAACGAGCTTATCAGCCGCATGGCGGACACATCGGCGGGCGGGGCCGCGTGGGATACCGGTGTGTTTACCACGACCGATACTGACAGAGAAATAAATGTCACGGACAGTGGATGGCGTCATCAGATATTGGCGGCGGCCAATGAGCCGACTCTTATGGTGATCGGGGTGGATGAATTTGGTACTGTCGTTTACGCAAATCTGCCGGGAAAAGCCCTGCTTGCCGGAAGAGAGCACTTGCGGCCCGGCGCGGTACAAAAAGAAGAGGATTTCCTGCTGGCATACCTTTGTGACCTGCATGTGGGCAAGCCGGACTATCCGGTTTTGGCGCAGGTCAGCAACGCGGCCGCCGACCAATGGCACCGAGTGGCTTCGGATTCTTTTTCGCTGCCCAACGGGCAGCGCCTTTTCCTTCATATGGCAGATGATATAACCGATTGGAAGCTTTGTGAGGAACGGCTTGAACCGGATGTAGACGTCGATCCGCTAACCGGTATGCTGAACAGGCGCGCGGGATTGGGCGTTTTGAAAACGCTTCAAACCAATGCTTCCGGGGTAAAGCATTGCGTGGCGTTTATTTCTATTGATAACCTGAAGCGCGTAAACGACACCTACGGGCACAACGAGGGCGACGAATACATCCGTACAGTCGC
The DNA here is from genome assembly GCA_003510345.1 of Clostridiales bacterium. Taxonomy (GTDB): domain Bacteria; phylum Bacillota; class Clostridia; order Christensenellales; family Christensenellaceae; genus UBA5399. Next base: position 3,731 of record DOMW01000014.1, read on the forward strand.
GGATGTTTTGAAGAACTGCGAACAGCCCGCGGAGATCGCCATCCGTTACGGCGGCGACGAGTTTTTTTTGGTGTTCCGGGACTGTGAGCTTGCGGCAGCAAAAAGGGCGCTGCTGCACATGCGGAAGAAAATGGATACGATCAAAAAAGAAAGCGGAAAGCCCTATAAAATGTCGTTCAGTTACGGCGTAAATATATTTGGTGGAAATTTTAAGCAACCATTGGAAGATATGCCGGACAGCGTGGATGCGCATATGTATATCAACAAAACCGGCAAATAGAAAACGCGGGAAAAGTCGTTGTGATTTTTTCGGCGCGCCTACAAGGGAATTTTTGGGGAAGCGACCGTTTTCTTTTCTGCGGGAATTGGCCTATCCGTACGTGGTTTGGGAGTAACTTTGGTAGTGGTGGCTTAAATAAACACTGATCAATTCAAACCACGCACTTTTTGGCCCTATAGTTGGCGGCAGTTTTCCAAGGTTTACTTTGACCTCCGGTTAGGCATATCCGTCCAAATACGAACCCGTATTT
>DOMW01000014.1:4279-7928 GCA_003510345.1 Clostridiales bacterium
AAAGAGATTTTGAACACGCTCTAAAAACTCCCTTAAAGGCGTGAGACTCACTGGAAGCGGTCTTTAGAAGCAAGGATTCTCAAGGAGAACGGAACGCGACCGCGCCACGATTGGCGATACAGGGAGCGCGACGTTCGCTGAACGCGAGGGGAGCAAGTCGCTATGCGACGCGGCGAGCCCGCAGTGAAGCGGGAAGCGAGTCCTTGAGCCGCCGCAGGCAATAAAGTGCGCCGCAGGCTTCTTACCACCAATGATACGATAGCTTTCAATCCACGAAAACGGACAATCCCTTTCGTGCGATCTTCCTTGACATTCGGGAAAAATACTGTTATATTATTAATTGTGCACAATTTAATTTTATGCTATTTTAAGCGGAGGTGTTATCATGGCTCTTTATGATTTGACAGTCAAGGATGCAAAAGGCTTGGATGTAGCCCTTTCCGAGTATGAAGGGAAGGTGCTTCTCATCGTGAACACGGCGACAGGCTGCGGCTTTACGCCGCAGTACAGCGGCTTGCAGGAGTTGTATGAAAAATATAAGGATCAGGGTTTTGAAATACTCGATTTCCCCTGCAATCAATTTGGCCACCAGGCACCCGGGACAAACGAGGAAATAACCAGTTTCTGCGTGGGGCGCTTTGGCGTGTCGTTTCGGCAGTTCGACAAAATCGAAGTGAACGGCGCAAACGAGAGCCCGCTTTATACCTGGCTCAAAAGCCAAAAGGGCGGCCTCGGGGGCGGCAAAATAAAGTGGAACTTCACTAAATTTCTGGTAGATAAAAAAGGCGACGTCGTATCGCGTTATGCCCCTACAAAAAAGCCCGAAGCGATCACCAACGATGTCGCCGCGCTTTTGGAGGGATAACGGTGGCCGAAATCGCGGATGCGTACGATGCGCTCAAACTGAAAAATCAGCTCTGCTTCCCGCTCTATGCCGCCGCCAAAGAAGTGACGGGCAAATACAAGCCGTATTTGGATCCGCTCGGCCTGACATACACGCAATACATCGCCATGATGGTGCTTTGGGAGCGGAAGCAGGCAGGCGTGAAAGAACTGGGGGAATATCTGTACCTCGATTCGGGCACGCTTACCCCTCTTTTAAAGCGCCTCGAGGCAAAAGGCTTTGTGCGGCGCGCACGTTCGCCGCAAGATGAACGGTCTGTCACCATCAGCCTCACCCCCGAGGGGGAAAGGCTCAAAGAACGCGCGGCTGCAATCCCCGCGCAATTGGGCGGCTGCCTGCCGCTTTCGCAGGAAGAAGCCATGGCGCTGTACCGGCTGTTGTATAAATTGCTGGCGAGATAATGCGCTATACGTACTGAAAAAACTCGATCCGCTCTCCATTCGGCCCGTGAAAAAACGCCACCAGCAGGTTTGTTTCCTCATCCCCGAAATGGGGCACGGCATAAACGCCTTCTTTTTCCAACACACAACCCTGCTTTTGCACATGGCTTACCGCCGCTTTTATGTCCTCTACTTCGATCGCGAAATGATTGCGCGTCTCTTGCGCCGCCTTTGGCGCATCTTCCGCCCCTTCAGGCGGCTCGATCAGCTCCACGCAGTAGTCCCCCATCCGCACCATGGAAATCTTCTCGCCGTCCCCTTCGTTGTATAGGCTGAACAAAAGCTTCCCACCCAAAACATTCGTATAAAAATCAATGGCAGGCTGCATCTCTTTCACAAAAATCCCTATATGGTTCAATTTTCCAAACACTGTTCAATCCTCCGCTTTCACCAAATCCCTCGCGCGTGCAGCTTTTGCATTTTATCGCCTATCCAGGCGAGGCTTTCCGACCATTCCCGGTATACGGCATAAAGCGCCTCATATTTTTCGCTCTGCCCGGGGCGCGGTTTTTCCACCGCCTCCGTTTTATGGAATGACTCGATCATGTCATAACCTTTAAAAATTCCCTGCGCATTTGCCGCGAGCGCGCCCGCCCCTAAAGACGCCGCGTCCTGGTCGATATTCGTCTTCAATATCTCCATGCGGTAGATATCCGCGAACATCTGCCGCCAAAGCGCACTTTTGCTGCCGCCGCCACACAGCAGCATTTGCCGCCCGGCAAGGTTGGTGTGCTTTTTTAGGATATCCAATACATAGCGGAGCGCAAAACAAACGCCCTCCATTGAGGCGCGCACCAGGTCCTCGCGCGTCGTCCCGAGCGAAAGCCCATAAAACGAGCCGTGCGTGTTCGGGCTTTTTTCCTGCGCGCTCCCTCCCGCCAACGTGGGGTTGAACAGGATGCCGTTGCTTCCTTCGGGCACGCGCGCCGCCATTTCGTTCATCCTGTCAAACCGTGTTTCCACCGGCAGCACATCTTTCAAAAGCTCGTCGTGCACCCAGCGGAAGGAATTGCCCGCCGAAAAGATGGAAACCGCCGACGTATAATATCCCGGCACCGCGTGCGCGTACACAAACGGCAGCGTTTCGATATCAAGAATCGGCTCCCGCGTCGTCACCGCGATCCAGCTTGAAGACCCGAGTGAAGTGTACACCTTGCCTTCGCCGATGCCGCAGGCCCCCAGCGCCATGCACATATTGTCCACACCGCCGCACGCAACGGGCGTGCCTTCCAGCAGTCCCGTTTGCTTCGCCGCCTCAGCCGTCACCGCGCCCACGCGCGCGTCAGAAGGGATGATATCGGCAAACAGTGCGCGGCCGATGCCCGCCGCCGTGAAAAAACGATCTTCATACGCCCACTTTTTCAGGTTGAACACGCCGAAGCTCGCGGCATAGGACGGGTCGGTGGCCCGCGCCCCGGTCAGCCTGTAGTTTATGAAATCCTTAGAGCCCAGCACAAACACTGTCTTATTAAAAAGCTCGGGTTGGTGCTTTTTCATCCACATCAGCTTGAATAGGGAATAGCTCTCCGGCGGGTCGCCGTTACCTGTGGTCATATACCAGTCTTCATACCGTATTTCCCGGAAGAAATCACCCGGCACGTCCGTCGCGCGCATATCGCACCAGATGGGCACGGATTCCGCCAGGAGTTCGCCGTTTTTGCCGATGGGCACGGTGACGATGCTGTGCCCGGAAAGCGCCGCGCAGTCGATCTCGCCGGGTTTTGCCCCGCTTTTTTCCAGCAGTTCTTTTGTGCATACGCACACGCCGTTCCACCAGTCCATGGGCTTTTGCTCACACCAAAGGTCGTGCGGATACGCCGTCTCATACCGTTGAAAGGACGAGGCCAGCGATTCGCCCCGCTCGTTAAAAAGCGAAGCCTTTATGCCGCCCGTTCCCAAATCATACGCAATTATTTTTGCCATTCTATTCCGTTCCGCCGTCAAAATCGTATTTTAGCACGGGATTCCGCGCCGCGCCCACATCGTCCGGCCTGCCTATGGGCGTGCTTTTGGGCGCATGGTGCAGCGCGTCGGGGCCGCTCTCCGCCATCGCGAAAATATCCCGTATCGCGGCGATCGCGGCGTCCAGCGTTTCCCTGCTTTCCGTCTCGGTCGGCTCCATCATCAGCGCCTCATGCACAATCAGCGGGAAATACATGGTGGGCGGGTGGATGCCGCTGTCGAGCAGGGCTTTAGCGATGTCCATGGCGGTGACATGCTTCTCCTTGGCTTCTTTTTCCAGCGTGAGGACAAACTCGTGCATGCAGATGCCCTCGTGCGACATGCTGTAGCATTCGGAAAGGCG
>DOMW01000088.1:0-171 GCA_003510345.1 Clostridiales bacterium
GATGCTGGCGGGCGGCGCGGAGGGCGCGCTCACGCCGCTTGCGCTTTCGGGTTTTTGCGGGCTGAAGGCGCTTTCCCTTTCCACAGATAAAAACAGGGCGTCCATTCCGTTTGACGCCGAGCGTAACGGGTTTGTGCTGGGCGAAGGCGCGGGCGCGCTGGTGCTGGAAGA
>DOMW01000088.1:207-4425 GCA_003510345.1 Clostridiales bacterium
TACCACATGACCGCGCCGCTGCCCGATGGAGCAAAAATGGCAATGGCGCAGGCGATTTCCGACGCAGGGCTTACGCCGCAGCAGATCGATTATGTGAACGCACATGGCACCTCTACCGAGCTTAACGACAGGGGAGAGACGTGGGCGGCGCACCAGGTATTCGGTGAACACGCGAAAAAACTGGTGATGTCTTCCACAAAATCCATGACAGGCCATCTTTTAGGCGCGGCGGGCGCGATCGAAGCGGTGGCGAGCGTGCTTTCCGTTGTGGATGGTTTCGCGCCGCCCACCATCAACTATCAGAAACCAGACCCGGAATGTGACATCGACTGCGCGCCGGGCGAAGGCCGCGCGATGGACATCAGCTACGCGCTCTCCAATTCGCTGGCGTTTGGCGGGCACAACGCGACGGTGATTTTCGGGAAGGTAGCTGAATAGGCAAATTTGCGGAACTATAGTATTACAAGTTATACGGCGCGCCGGGCGTTGTACAAAAGGAGCTGACACATGGAATTAAAATCGATACTGCAATTGTTGAAGGCCGCCGAAGAGTCGGGGTTTGACACGATAGAGATCGCGGAGAAGGAATTTAGCATGAAGCTTTCCCGCGCGAAGGAGCCGGTTGCCGCAGTGGTGGCGCAGGCAGCGCCCGAGCAAGCGGAGGCCGCGCCCACGCCGGAAGCGGAAAACACATCGGGCAAAGCGCCCGGTTCCCACGATATTGTATCGCCGCTGGTTGGTATTTTTCATGAATTATCCGGCGGCAAAAAGGTGGAGATCGGCAGTAAGCTGAAAAAAGGCGAGCCTGTGTGCGCCATCGAGGCCATGAAGCTGATGAACGAGATCGATATGCCGGAAGACGGCGAGATCGTGTGGGTGGCCGCGGAAGAAGGCGCGACCGTGGAATACGGGCAGATATTGTTCAGCTATGTGAAGTAGGGCGGCGCGCATGGATATATTGATGGACAGGGAACAGATAAAGGAAATTTTACCGCACCGCGACCCGTTTTTATTGCTGGATGAAATATTGGAATGCGACATAGGCAAGCGCGCAAAAGCGGTTTGGCATATCACGGAGGAGCTGGATTTTTTCCGCGGGCATTTCCCCGGGAGGCCAGTGCTGCCCGGCGTGTTGATTGCCGAGGCGCTGGCGCAAGCGGGTGCGGTCGCCATATTACAGGACGAACGGTTCAAGGGAAAGCTGGCGGTATTTGGCGGCATCGACGGTATGCGGTTTCGCGGCATGGTGCTGCCGGGGTGTGACCTTGTGCTGGAGACAGAGATGATAAAACTATCCTCCATCGGCGGAAAAGGCGCGGTTAAGGCGACGGTAGATGGCAAGACCGTTTGCGAAGGCGAGATACTCTTTGCGTTCGCGCCGGGTCAGTAAACAAAGGAAAAAACTGGATGATAAAGAAAGTACTGATAGCAAATCGCGGCGAGATCGCCGTGCGCGTGATACGGGCCTGCCGGGAGATGGGCATAGAGACGGTCGCGGTATACTCTACCGCGGACGCGGACGCGCTGCATACGCAGCTTGCGGATGAAGCCGTGTGCATCGGCCCGCCCGCCCCTGCGGATAGTTACTTAAACCCCTACAATATCCTTTCCGCGGCGAGTATCACCGGGGCGGACGCGGTGCATCCCGGGTATGGGTTCCTTTCGGAAAATTCAAAATTTGTGCGCATGTGCAATAAGAGCAACGTTACGTTCATCGGCCCGGACGCGGAATCTATGGAAAAGATGGGCGACAAGCTGATGGCGCGTAAAATTATGCGGGAAGCGGACGTGCCGGTGATCCCCGGTTCGGAGGGCGCGCTCGCTGATGTGCGGGAAGCAAAGAAGTGCGCGGGAGAGGTCGGCTACCCCGTGATGATAAAAGCGGCGCACGGCGGCGGCGGGCGCGGTATCAGAAAAGTGCTCTCCGAAGAGGAGATGGCGCAGGCTTTTGACTCGGCGCAAAAAGAAGCGCTGGGCGCGTTTGGCGACGGCACGCTGTATATGGAAAAATGTATCGAGGACGCGCGGCATATCGAAGTCCAGATACTTTGTGACAATTACGGCAAGGCGGTCTATCTTTTTGAGCGGGAGTGCTCGTTGCAGCGGCGCAACCAGAAAGTGATGGAAGAAGCGCCCAGTGTGGCGCTCACAAAGCTGGCGCGCCGCGAGATGGGGCAGGCGGCCGTGCGCGCGGCGAAAGCTTCCGGTTATAAGAGCGCAGGCACCATAGAGTTTTTGCTGGACAGCACCGGGCGGTATTATTTCATGGAACTGAACGCGCGCGTGCAGGTAGAGCACCCTGTAACGGAAATGGTAACGGGCATCGATATCGTGCGTGAGCAGATATTGATCGCGGGCGGAGGCAAGCTTTCCTTCGGGCAGGAGCATGTAAAGCTGAATGGGTGCGCGATCGAATGCCGGATCAACGCGGAAGACCCGTCCCGCAATTTTATGCCCTCCATAGGCAAGATAAATGTACTGCATTTTCCGGGCGGCCCGGGGGTGCGGTTTGATACGGCGATGTACACCGATTACAAAATACCGCCCCAGTACGACTCCATGATAGGTAAGCTGATCGTACACGCGCCCACGCGCGATAAGGCGATGGCTAAAATGCGCGCGGCGCTGACCGAGCTTGTGGTGGACGGCGTGGATACCAACGCGGATTTCCAGCTATTATTACTTTCCGACGAGGACGTGCGCGCCGGAAAACTTGACACCGGGCTGGTGGGGCGTATAATGGAAAGATACGAAAAAAAATACGGCGGCACGCGGGAATAAGGGAATAACACGGGCTTGCCAAAAGGGCAGGCAGGCTGTGTCGGCAAGGAAATAAAATGGGATTATTCTCAAAGAAAAATAAAGAGATCACCATGCGCATCTACCGCACAAACCAGGAGGCGCATTCATTTGACGAACCGGCGGAAAACGTACGGGAAGAGCAAGCCCCCGGCGTGCCCGCCACCGGTAAATACGCGGAAGAAGGCATGTGGCAGCGCTGCCCTTCCTGCGCGACGATACTTTACGCGGACGATTGGGAAAGCAGCAGGAAGGTGTGCGCAAAATGCGGGCACCACTTCCGGCTTACCGCGCGCGAACGCATAGAGTATACCGTGGACGTGGACTCGTTTTTGGAATTCAATGAAAATATCATAGGCAAAGACCCGCTTTCCTTCCCTGGCTATATGCAAAAGCTGGATGGTATGCGAAAAGATACCGGGCTTTGTGAGGCGATCGTAACGGGCGAGTGCCGGATCGGCGGAAACCCGTGCGTCATAGCCGTGATGGACGGTTTCTTTATGATGGGCTCGATGGGCGCGGCGCTGGGCGAAAAGTTCACGTTGGCGGCGGAACGCGCCATAGAGAAAAAACTACCGCTGATCGCGTTTACAGTGTCCGGCGGGGCGCGTATGCAAGAAGGGCTTATTTCGCTGATGCAAATGAGCAAGACGGCGGCTGTGCTGGGCAAGCTGGACGAAGCGGGCCTGCCGTACATCGTTGTGCTCACAGACCCCACAACGGGCGGCGTGACGGCGAGCTTTGCCATGCTGGGCGATATCACCATCGCCGAGCCGAACGCTGTCGTAGGGTTCGCGGGCAGGCGTGTGATAGAGCAAACAGTAAAGCAGGTGCTGCCGCAAACGTTCCAGCGCGCGGAATTTTTGCTGGAGAAGGGTTTTGTGGACGTGATCTCCGCGCGGGAGAAACTGCCCGGGCTGCTGGCAAAATTACTGAAAATGCACAAAGGGGGCGGCGCTTCATGAGTAAAAAGAGCGCATGGGAGATCGTGCAGGTCGCCCGCGATTTTAAGCGGCCCACCACCCAGTATTTTATAGAACACATTTTTACGGATTTTATAGAGATGCACGGCGATAAATTTTTTGCGGACGATCATGCGATCATCGGCGGCATAGGGATGTTGAACGATATTCCCGTCACGGTCGTCGGGCAGGAAAAGGGCGTCACCCTTTCCGAAAAAGCGCAGCGCAATTTCGGCAGCGCCAACCCCGAAGGCTACCGCAAAACACTGCGGCTGATGAAACAGGCGGAAAAATTCCGCCGCCCGGTAATCTGCATTGTGGATACGCAGGGCGCGTTTTGCGGCGTCGGCCCGGAGGAACGCGGCATGGGCGAAGCGCTCGCCCGCAATATGCGCGAACTTTCCCGCCTTAAAACGCCCGTCGTGTGCGTGCTGATCGGCGAGGGCGGCAGCGGCGG
>DOMW01000088.1:4443-9184 GCA_003510345.1 Clostridiales bacterium
ATTCCATTCTTTCCCCCGAGGGTTTTTCCAGTATACTGTGGAAGGATTCATCCCGCGCTTCCGAGGCGGCGGAGCTGATGCGCATGACTGCGGAAGAGGTACATAAAATGGGTTTGATCGATACGGTTATCACCGAGCCGGACGGCGGCGCCATGGCCGAAGACGACGGCCTAATGGCAAAAAAGGTCAAGCGGTATATTCTTAACTGCCTGGAGGAACTGCTGAAAAAACCCGTGGATACGCTGCTTGCCGAACGGTATGCGCGCATCCGGTCGTTTGGCCAAGAATATATTCAGGAGTAAACAGATGCCGCTTTTTCGGAAAACCGTGGTTCCTCTTGTCTTTTTGATTGCGACGACGCTCGGCTATCACATAGCCACTTACCAGTTTGCGCTGCTCCGCATTGCGGAGGAGTTTTCGCTTTCTACCGCGCAGGTGGGCGTGCTGGCGGGGGCGATCTTTATGACGCAGATCTTTGTGCCTGTTATTATGGGTATATTGGCGGACAGACATGGAAAGAAGCCTTTTATTTTTGTTGGATGCGCGCTTTTGCTCACGTCCATCGCTTTGTTTTTCGCAGCCGGTTCCTATCCGGCGATGCTAATAACGGCGCTTGTTTCGGGCGCGGGGTTCGGCACGCTTGAAGCGCTGTACCTTTCTTTGATGGCGGATGTGTATCCCGAGCGTGTAACGCGGTACATCAACTTTTCGCAGACGATGTTTGGCGTGGGGGCGTTTATCGGGCCGCTGATTGCCGCTGCTATGGTGCGTGCCGGCGCTGAATGGCGGCAGGTCTTCCTGCCCGTTCTCATCATGCAGGTTTGCGCCGTTATCATGCTCGTGTTTACGGATACAAAACCAGCGCAGGTACAGGTGCGGGAAGGCGGGGTACAGGCGCCGCAGTCGAAAAAAAGCCCGCTTTTTGTATTCCGCCAGCCGTTGTTATACGCGCTTGTGCTGTGGATACTGTTATACGTCGGGGTGGAGACTGCCACTGCCTCTTTCGCGAATCTGTACCTCGCGCAGGGGTTTAATATGCCGGATGACCTTGCCGCGCTGGGGCTTTCACTGTTTTGGGTCATGATGGTGCCTTCCCGGCTGCTGTTTGGCCTGGCAAAGAAAAACCACATGAAAATGTTGCTATTGTTTGTCGTGTTGCTTGCTGCGTCCGCCGTTTTTGCCGCGGTTGCCGCGAATGGCGTGGCAGCCCTCTTCTGTATCGCGCTTTGCGGCTTCTTCTGCGGGCCTATTTGGCCTATGATATTCTCGTATAACCAGCAGGCGTTCCCGGAGGCGCGCGCCACCGCGAGCAGTTGCTGTGTGGCGTTTTCCGGCGCGGGCGGATTTCTGATCCCTGCCGTGATCGGTAACATCGGCGAAGGCCGCGCGCTTTCTTCCATTTTCTTTTCCATCGCGGTAGTTTCGGTATTGATGCTGGTCTTTGCCGCAGCCGCGCGTTCCGGCCTTAAAAAGCGCGGTATAGCCCCGGATGCCCAGGTAAGTGCTGATTAGAGCGGGATGCCCGCAAAAAAGTCAAAAAGAATACCTCCGAAAGAAAGAGGTATCCTTCTGCTTTCAATAATAATCAAATAATAAAATTACTCCCCGAAATTGCTGTCTACCAAATCCACCAAGGCGGCAACCGCTTCTTTTTCATCCTTGCCGTTGGCGAACACATAAATGGATTCCCCATACTTTACCCCAAGGGAGAGCAACCCCATGATACTTTTCGCGTTGATTTTCTTGTTGGAAAACTCAATAAGGATCTGCGAGTCAAACTGGTTGGCGACCTGCACAAAACTCGCCGCGGCTTTTGCCTTCAGTCCGTCATAATTGTTGATAACTAATTCCTTATAGATCATGGTAAATCCTCCTTTGATAATGATTCCGCAATTTGATTTATTTTTCTGAAGCGATGGTTCATACCGGACTTTGTAGAATCGCCGAGCTCGCACAGCTCTCTCAGGGACGCCTCCGGGTTTTCCAACCGCAACACCGCCGCGCGCCGAAGGCTATCGCTCAGTTTTTCAATGCCGATTTTCCGTTCTATAATACGAATGCTCGCAAGCTGCGCGAACGCGGCATTGACCGTTTTATTGATGTTGGCGGTCTCACAGTTCACAGCCCGGTTCACGTTGTTGCGCATTTCTTTTAAAACACGGACATTCTCCATGTTCAATATAGAAGTGTGTGCCCCTATGAGCGCCAAAAGAGATACGATACTATCCCCTTCGTTCAAGTATACCACATAATTATTTTTTCGGCGAATTATTTTTGCCATTATTTCAAAATATTCCAGAAGTTTGCGTAAAAGGCGCGCAAAGGACTCTGAATTGACCACAAACTCAAAATGATAATTCTTTTTTGGGCTTGAAACCGTGCCCCCGCCCAAAAACGCGCCGCGCAGCATGGCGGTTTTGCAGCATTCCTTCTCCACGAGGTAGGCGGGCGGCCGCGCGTCCGTCAATAAATTCCCCTCGATTCCGAGCGTACGCAGCAACAGGGGCGCGTCTTTTGCTGCGACCGTGTACGTGTTTTTCTTTTTCAGCGTGTTCTCTTTCACGATTACTTCCGCGTCCAGCTTGAGCACACGGCCCAGCGTATCAAAAATACGCTTGGCGACGGCCTTGCTTTCGGTGTTGTAGCACATGCGCACGCCGGACGAACTGATCGAGAGGTTGCCGCACACAAAGGTTATAGCGCAAAGCTCGGCCATAACGCAGCAATCATCCAACGGAAGCTGGCATATCTCATTTTTCGCGGCTGCGGAAAAGGATTCCACACACTACCCCCTTATCTGGATTCGTATTACGTTTGCACCGTCTTCTCCAGTGTCAAATCGCGGTGTTCCAGCGTAACTTTCATGCCCGCTTCCTTAAGCCGCTTAAACAACTCTTCCGCCATCGCCACGCTGCGGTGCATACCGCCGGTGCAGCCGATGCCGATCACAAGCTGCTTTTTGTCCTCGCTTAAAAAATGCGGCGCAAGCGCGGTCACCATAGCGGAAAGCTGCGACAGGAAAAACTGCGCCCGGTGGAACGAGAGAACAAAGCCGCGCACTTCGTCGTCCAGCCCGCTCTTTTCCTTTAGCCCCGGCACATAAAAAGGGTTCTCGATAAACCGCATATCAAACACCATGTCCGCGTCTATGGGGATGCCGCGCTTGTAGCCGAACGAAAGTATGGAAACGAGCAGACGGTTATCGTCTTCGGTGGAATACAGGCTATCGACGGCGCGCCTAAGCTTCATCACGTTATAAGTGGTCGTGTCGATCACATGATTCGCCATTTCTTTTAAAGGCTGCAACTTTAAGCGTTCTGTCTGTATACCGGTCAATATCTCCCCGCTGCCCGATACAGGGTGGTTTCGGCGCACTTCCTTAAACCGCTTCACCAGTTCCTCATCCGAAGCGTCTAAAAACAATATGTCCAGCTTCAGCGCCATCCCCTTCAGCGTATCGATCGCCGCGTAAATCGAATCAAAAAAATCGCCCATGCGGGTATCGACCGCCGCCGCGACCTTGCCCCTGAAATGGCCGGGCTGCATACAAAGTTCGGCAAACGCGGGGATAAGCTCAGGCATCAAATTATCCACGCAGTAATAGCCGATATCTTCCAGCCTGCGCAACGCGGAAGAACGCCCCGCACCCGAAAGGCCGGTCACAATCGTGAACCGTATCGTCTTTTTCCCTTCCACGCCCATCACGCCTCCTTTGCGTTTACAATCTGCGCCGCCGAAAGCCCCGCCTCATAAACCCGCGCGAGCGCCGCTGCAAAATCACCCACGCGTTCGGGCGAATGCGCGTCGCTGCCAATCACAAACTTTACGCCGGTTTTCGCACAGGCCATAAGCTCTTCTACCGTAAATTCGGGGTGCTTCGCGTTGATTTCAAGCGCCGTACCCCGTAGCGCGCAAGCCTCCGCCAGCACTACCTTGTCTATGGGCAGGCCGTACCCCGGATGCGAAATCATATCCACTTTATTTTTCCCGACCGCCGCAACATACGCCGCCGTATTTTTCTCTACCGCTTTCTTGCCCCGGCTTTTTGGCAAAAGAAACCGCCACGCGCTTTTAGCGTCCGCGAACCCTGCCATTTTATGATACCCGAACATCGTGAGGTCAAACGCGCCTTCATACCCCGGCGGGATATCAAGATCCCCGTCCATGGAAAGCAGGTTAAGCTCCACGCACGAAAACACTTCTATCCGCCCCGCGTATTGTTTTTTCAGCGCACTGATCTCAAGAAGGTAGCGGTCCACATCGCGTATATTGTAGAAAAGATGCGAAAAGCCGTGGTCGCTTATGGCGACGCTCGCAAGGCCCTTTAGGAGAGCGGCGCGCACATTGTCTTCCATGCTGCCTTTGCCGTGGCTGTGCGTGGTGTGCGTATGCCAGTCGCCTGTGACCCGTATCATTTGAATTCTCCCCAGATTTTCACTTCAGGTTCCAGCGTTATCCCCGTCTGTTCAGCTACGGTGCGCTGTACGTGCAGAAGCAGGGCATATAGGTCACTTGAGGTCGCCTCGCCGGTATTAATGATAAACCCGGCGTGTTTTTCCGATACCTGCGCGCCGCCCATGCGTTTTCCCTTGAGGCCGCATTGCTCGATCAACGCCCCGGCGTACTGGCCGGGCGGGCGCTTAAACGTGCTGCCCGCGCTTGCGAAGTCAAGCGGCTGCTTCTCACTGCGCCGCGCCGCGTAATCCGCCATCAGCGCGCGTATTTCCTCCGGGTTCCCCGC
>DOMW01000051.1:0-7897 GCA_003510345.1 Clostridiales bacterium
CCACAGAGGAATACCCAAAAGTAAACGCAAGATATTTGCACAACAAAATATGGGTTCGTATTTGGGCATACCTCCCGGGGATTTTCCCGAAAAAGCCATTTCCATAACAAATAACTTGTTGTAAAATATCATACAAATCAGTATAATGATATAATAAGGTTATACTATGCGATAATACTGCCAAGGGGTAGAAAATGAAGACAAGGGACGTTTTTATAGCATTTGTGGTATTGGTAGTCATTTTGCTGATTATCGTGCCCGTGCCGACACAGCTTTTGGACGTGCTTTTTATCGTCAATATTTCTATTTCCTTTTTGGTTCTTTTAATGTCTATGTTTGTGAAAGAGGCACTGGATTTTTCTATCTTTCCCTCACTGTTGCTCATTACCACGCTATTTCGATTAGGGTTGAATATTTCGTCTACCCGCTTGATCCTCGGGAACGAAGGGTACGCGGGCGAAGTGGTGCTGGCTTTTGGTGAATTTGCCACGGGCGGCAACTTCATTGTAGGTGTTATCATCTTCCTTATTATAATGATCGTGCAGTTTGTCGTAATTACAAAGGGCGCGGAACGTGTGGCCGAGGTTTCGGCGCGTTTTACGCTGGACGCGATGCCCGGCAAGCAGATGGCGATCGACGCGGACTTAAACGCCGGCCTCATTGACGAACAGCAGGCGAAGGAACGCCGCGAGAAAGTGACAAGCGAAGCGGATTTTTACGGCTCTATGGACGGCGCGAGCAAATTTGTAAAGGGCGACGCGATTGTGGGTATCATCATCACGGCGATCAACCTCGTGGGCGGCATCGTGATTGCCATGTTGGGCGACCCGCCGATGGAGATTATGGACGCGCTGACCCTTTACGGCCAGGCGACGATAGGCGACGGGCTTGTAAGCCAGATACCGTCGCTCATTATTTCCATTGCGACAGGTATTTTGGTAACGCGCTCGGCGTCCAAAGAAAACTTGGGCCGCGATATACTGGAGCAATTCACGCGCCAGCCGATGATATTCTATGTGCTGGGTATCATACTGGTCGTTTTTGCGATGATCCCCGGATTGCCAAAACCGCCGCTGTTCATTATCGCGGGGGTGATGATTTTGGCGGGCTACATGCTTTCCAGGGCGGCAAAGCAGCCCGAGCCGATGATGGTGGAGGAAGACCAGGCGGCGGCCGCCGCCGCGGAAAAGCGAAAGCCGGAGAATGTGACGCAGCTTTTGCAGGTGGAGCTTATAGGCATAGAGTTAGGCTACGGGTTGGTGCCGCTTGTGGACGCGAACCAAGGCGGTGACCTGTTGGAGCGCGTGGTGATGATCCGCAGGCAGTGCGCTATGGACCTCGGGATCATCGTGCCGGTCATCCGCATCCGGGATAATATACAGCTCGGCACGAATGAATATGTGATAAAAATAAAGGGTGTGGAAGTCGCCAAGGGTGAAGTGATGATGGATCATATCATGGCGCTCACAACGGAAGACGTGAAGGGCAACATAAAGGGGATAGACACGGTGGAGCCGACGTTCGGCCTGCCTGCGACATGGATACCTGAAAGCGAACGGGAAAAGGCGGAGCTTTTGGGGTATACGACGGTAGACGCGCCCTCGGTGATCGCGACGCACCTGACAGAAACGATAAAGCGCCACAGCCACGAGCTTTTGACCCGCCAGCAGGTGCAGATGCTGCTCGACAACCTGAAGGGGTCGCAGCCCGCGTTAGTGGAAGAAGTTGTACCAAAGCTGTTCTCGCTCGGCGAGATACAAAAAGTGCTGGGTAACCTTTTAAAGGAGGCGGTATCCATACGCGATATGGGCACGATCCTTGAGACGCTTGCCGATTATGGCGGTGTGGTGCGCGATGTGGATCTATTGACGGAATATGTGCGGAAGAGCCTTTTCCGGTCGATTTCCAAGCAGTTTATCCCCACGGGCAAAGCGCGCGTTATCACGCTCGACCCGGGGCTGGAACAGATGATTTCCGAAAAGACAAAACAAACGGAGCAGGGCACTTATGTCGCGCTATCCCAGGGGGAGATACAAAGCATCTACGCCAGTTTAAAGAGTGCGATCGAGCGGATGACGAACCTGGGGGTAACGCCTATTGTTTTAGCGTCCCCGCTTGTGCGGCGGCAGTTTAAAAATGTGACGTCGCAGATGGTTCCGGATCTGATCGTCCTTTCGTACAATGAACTGGACAGCAATGTGGAAGTGTTTTCGGACGGGGTAGTTAGTATGCTGGCAAATGCAATGTAGAGTGAGGCAAGAAAGGGGAGGCAAGAGATGAAGCTGAAGAAATATTATGCCGAAACAATGCAGGATGCGCTGAAACTCATAAAAGATGAGATCGGGCCGGATGCCGTTATAGTGAGCAGTAAATACGTGAAAACGAAAAAAGGGTTTTTTGGTTTATTTGCGAAAAAGCAGATAGAAGTGGTGGTTAGTTATGAAGAAAGGGAGAAGAACGGTTCGGGCGGCAAAGCGGCCGAGCTGAGAAAGTTTACCCCTATGATGGAGCGCGCGCAGCGCGCGGAAGACCCAAGAATGCCGGATATGAAGCGGTTTGAGCCGCTTGCGCAGCAGCAGGGCGTGTCGGTGGGTGCTGCGGCCAGCAACCCGTATGCCGCGCTCGTTGACCTGCCGCGCAAAGAGGAACAGCCGCATTTGATAAGGCCGCAGGCGGATAATATTGTGAGCCTGGATGTGAAGGAAACAACCGAAAAGCTGAAGAAGATAGACAGGCTGGATGAAAGCATCAATGAGCTGAAAAGCCTTATAAGTAACCTTTCCAGCCGGGTGGAAAATTACAGCGGCGGTACGGAAGAGCGACTGTCGCTTCCCGTGCGGGGTCTCTTTTCCAAGCTGATCGCGAGCGATGTGCAGCGGAACCTTGCGACAGAGCTGTGCGTGAGGACGGAACAGATCGTCGCCGGAAGGGACGCGGACCCGCAGGAAGTTTTAAAGAGCTTAACGCTTGACATGATGGGCAAGGTGAAGCCTATACAGTGCACAAAATATAAACGCAAGGTCATTATGCTGATCGGCCCGACGGGCGTGGGGAAAACAACGACGCTTGTAAAGCTCGCGAGCAAGCTGCTTTATGAGGATAAGCTGGATATCGGCGTAATCAACGCGGACGTTTTCCGGGTGGCGGCGCAGGAACACTTAAAAGCGTATTGTGATATTTTAAACGCGGAGTTGATAACGATCTACCGCCCGGAAGAGATCGCGGACGCGCTGGAGGCGTTTAACACAAAGGATATTGTGTTTATCGATACGGCGGGCAAGCTTTCGAGCAGCCCGGAATACCAGGAAGAAATTGGCGCTCTTTTAAAAATGGGGAGTGTGGATGAAGTGTATCTGCTGCTTTCCGCCTCTACATCGGAAACGGTGATCAATAAAATACTGGACGATTATTCTTTTATGAATGTGCACAGTATCATCATTACAAAAGTGGATGAAACGCCCACGGCAGGATCTGTGCTGTATATATCCAAAGAGAGCGGCAAGCCGCTTTCCTATGTTACGACAGGGCAGAACGTGCCGGACGATATCGCGGAAATTATTCCGGAAGAAATAATAGATTCGATTTTGGAGTGTGGTCAATAATGGGAGACCAAGCGCAAAGATTGCGAGAGATCGCGCGTCAGCAAAAATTTGCCCCAATCGCGCGGGATGCGGAGAAAAAAAGTCAGGTGTATTGCATCACCAGCGGAAAAGGCGGCGTGGGAAAAACCAGCTTTTCCGTGAATCTTGCCATTGCTTTGTCGCGCTGCGGGAAAAAAGTTGTGATCATTGACGCGGATTTCGGATTCTCGAATGTGAATATACTGATGGGGACCAACTCAAAATACAACATGAGCCATGTATTAAATGGCGAGAAGATGCTCAATGAGGTCATGGAGGAATGCTTCCCGAACGTATGGCATATTTCGGGGGGGGCAGGCATGGCGGATCTTTTAAAGATCGACCATGCGCGCCTTGCGCAGGCGATGCGGCAAATGGCGCAGCTTGAGCAGAACGCGGACTATATACTGATCGACACCGGCGCGGGGATGAACGATGTCGTGCTACGTATGATTTCGGCGAGCGACCACACCATCATTGTAATGACAGCGGAACCGACTTCGCTGATCGACAGCTATGTTGTGCTGAAGATGGCGGCTGCCCTGCCGGAAAAACCGGATATATGGACGATCGTGAACAAGGCGTCGTCGGAGGCGGAAGCGCAAAAGACATTTGACAGTTTTTATAAGGTTGCGCAAAAGCATTTGAAATATGATGTAAGTATGATGGGGTATTTGCCCAGAGACAACAGGATGACAAATTCCATTTCGGCGCTTGTGCCGTTTGTGATGCAATATCCGTCCAGTCCGCTTTCACTGAGGATACAATCGATGGCGAATGTGGTTTCCAAAGTAGAAGCGGAGAAGGCCAAAGGGATAAAAAGTTTTTTCACTAAATTCTGGAAGGGTTGATTTTGCCGTACGAGGGTAGGCATAAGCAGAGAAAGGGGTACTATGGCTAGTGGCATAAAGCAATTGCAAACGGGGGATACAATGCAAATTGATGTATCCGAGACAAAACAAATTAAAACACATGTGGAAGTGCTGCAAGACCCATACGTTTGGGCGGCTGATTTTATGCCGGATATCTGGGATGAAAACTGGCGGGGAAAAGCGCTGGACTTGTTTTATATTCGGGAAGGCTCGGTTTTTTCCTTCCTTGTGGAGATCGAGGGGCGCGATAAGGTAGAAGGCATCCAACTGACCCGTATGCTGCGGGTATCCGAAGTGGAGGAAGTGCAGAGAAGGGCCAGTTACCGCTTGCAGCACGCGTTTGACGTGTACCTCAAGACAAAAACGCTCGGCGAAGGCGCGGAGGAAGAGGCGCCGGACGAGGGCGGCTCTGCGGATGTGTTCGATGATGAGCAGGAACGGCTGGCAGAAAAATGCAAGGGCGTCGATATTTCGGAAACGGGCGTGGGGCTTACGGCGCAGGGGGAGTGGCAGGAAGGCGACGAGGTAACTTGTGAGTTTGAAATAAACGGCGAAGTGTACGCGCTTGAAGCAACCATTGTGCGCCGCCTTTTATGGGAAAAAGAAAAAACTTTCTTTTATAGGCTGGGCATAAAGTTTAATGAGGAAGATGAAGCACAGTCAAGGAGCATACGGCGGTTTATCTACCAGCAGCAAATAAGGAACGCAAAGGATTGGTGAAAAAACTCAATAGGGGGATTCTTTTTTAGGAAGAATGCTATATGCATGGATGATATAAACAAAGCGGCTGTAAAAAAGACGGATGAGCAGGCCGGGCCACTGTGGGAAGAATATTTTGCCGATAAAAGCGTGGAAAACAAGAACGCTTTGTTGATGCATTATTTATATCTGGTCAAACGAATCGTTTTAAGGATGATGCCCACTTATAAAAATCAAAGTGACTATGACGACCTTTTGTCAAACGGTGTGATCGGCCTGATGGACGCGATCAGTAAATTTGACATGCTGCGCAACGTGAAATTTGAAACATACGCAAGCAAGCGGATACAGGGTGAAATATTGGATTATATGCGCAAGCAGGACTGGATATCGAGCAGTATGCGCACGCGTATCAAAAAAGTGAAGCAAACGTACGACTCGCTTTCGGCGCAGATAGGCAGGCAGCCTTCCGAGCAGGAAGTTGCGGATGTGCTGGATCTTACGCCGAATCAGGTGAAAGAAGCGGTCGATAACGAATATCTGTACAGCATCATCCATTTCGAGAGCGTGATTTCCTCTAACGCGGGCGAGGAGCCGATCAAAGTGATCGATACCTTGCAGGACAGCGACGAGGACGCGATGCCCGAGCAGCATTTGGAGAAAAAGGAAACGCTTAAGCTTTTGACGGCAGTGCTGGACGACTTGCCGGAAAACGAAAAGCTGGTTATAGACCTTTATTACCGTAAGGAACTTTTATTGAAGGAAATCGCGCAGGTTCTGAATGTATCGGAATCGCGCGTATCGCAGATTCATTCTAAAGCAATCAAGCGGATACAAGAAAAGATGCAGATCGGGTAATGGGCGGCGATTCTACGTTTTTTTCTTGCTTATTTGCCGATTTTAACATCTCATGGCCTTGATTTAGTGCCGGGCATGATAATTAAGTTTTAAATGTTTATAACGATAGTATAGTATAATATATATTGAAGAGGTGTTTTAAAAAAAAGTATGGTGGAAGAAAAAATGAACTCGCATACCGGTATTAAGGGACTCGATTTATATTTTGAGGATGATGGCGTATATCTGCAATTATCGGATGAAGAAGGGCGTGCGGATACGCTGCAAATGATCGCGTATATCAAACGCAAGAATATAGAAGGCGCCGACCTAGGGCTCATAAGCAGGACGATTTCCGGAAAAAGTACGGCAAAAGTAAAGGTGGCCGACGCGCAGGCGGAAGTGATATTAAATGAAGACTTTGACGCCGAGGTAGATAAATACCGCATGTTTGCGTACCTGACGCTTTTTCCTGGTGATGTGGGCGGAAGGGAGCTCAGTAAAGAGGAGCTGCTTGACGACCTTAGGGCGAAGTATAAGGTTGTGGCGGGGATCAACGAAGAGCTGATCGAGCGGATGCTGGCGGAAAAACAGTTTTACAAAAAGGAGCTTATAGCGGAAGGTAAAAAGCCGGTAAACGGCATAAACGCGAAGCTGATCTATCACTTTGAGGTGGAGGGTTTTGGGAAACAGGCGCTGCAGGCGGCGAATGACGAAGAGAAGATCAATTTCCGTGAGGTGAACCAGTTTACGCGGGTGAACAAGGGGCAGGAGCTTGTGACGCGCACATCGCCGACAAAAGGGGAAGCGGGGTTTGATGTTTGCGGAAACACCGTCTCCGCGAAGGATGGCGTGGAAGTGGCGCTTCCCAAGGGGCGGAATATGACCTATTCCGAAGACGGGCGCACACTGCTTTCGGCGATAGACGGCAGATTGGAATTTGTAGACGGGGAAATAAACGTTTCGGCGTCTGTGAAGATAGGCGGCGATGTGGATATGACGGTGGGTAACATTGCGTTTGAAGGCGACGTAGAGGTGATGGGCAATGTGAACGCCGGGTTTTCCATCAACGCCAATGGAAATATTGTGGTACATGGGATGATAGAAAGCGCGGAGCTTACCGCGGGCGGCGATATCGTCGCTAAAAACGGTGTAAGCGGTTCGGACAAAGCGATTCTGAAAGCGGATGGCAGGATCAGCGCGAAATATATTGAACGCGCCACGGTGGACGGCAGGCAGAGCGTGACTGCGGAATTCGTGCTTCACAGCGTGATCATGAGCGAAGGCTTTGTGGATGTCACTAAAGGAAAAGGGGCGATTATTGGAGGAACGGTGAGCGCAGGGGAGTATGTGGCCGCCAAGTCCATAGGTGCGGACTCGGGGACCGCTACAAATATAGAAATTGGGATATCGCCGGCGAAGCGCAACAAATACAAGGAAATACAGGATGCGCTGCCGACATATGACGCGGGCCTGGGGCGGCTGAAGCTGGCGCTGGACGCGGCGGCAAACCCCAATAACCCCAAGAACAATCCAAAGGCTGCGGCGGAATTGAAAGTGAAGCTGGGGGAGCTTTTAAAGCAGAGGTCGCTTTTAACGCAGCAGCTTACGGAACTGGAGGAAGCGATGCAAAGCGCGCAAGACGGGCGCATTCATGTGGCGGATACGGTGTACCCGGGAACAAAGATTTCCATAGGCTCGTGTAACCTGCAAATCAGGCAGGAAAACCGTTTTGTCACATATTACAGGGAAAAGAAAGACATTGAAACGATGACGTACCACTACAGCGGGCGTAAAGAAGAAAAATGAGACAGCAGTGAGGCAGTAAAAGGAAGGAGGTTGTGTCATGCTACGCGGGATCGATACACA
>DOMW01000051.1:7930-8358 GCA_003510345.1 Clostridiales bacterium
TCGGATCAGGCTAAAGAATTTCAGGCACAACTGGAACAGGAACGCGCCGTGGAAGAGATGGACACGGTGCAGAACACGCAGGCGGCGGAACACCGCAGGGTAGAAGAAGACCAGGACGGGCAAGCCGAAGCGGACTGGCGTTTTGAGCAGCAGCACAGGGAAAAACGCGAACGGCAGGCCGAAGAAGAGCTGGACGAGTTTGAGCGGGAGATCAAAGAGATCGAGCTTCGGGCCGAGCAGCGGATGAAGCAGGTGGGCGTTGGCGGCGGGCTGGATATTACTGTTTAATACATCAGCCCCCGGTCTAGTATCGTGCCGTCCACGGCGTTGACCGTCACAAAACAAGTGATCGCGCCCGCGCTTTGCGGGTTGTTGAACAGCCGCCCTTTATCGTACCCCGAAAAATTCCATGTGGGGATCAGCTTGTA
>DOMW01000209.1 GCA_003510345.1 Clostridiales bacterium
GGCGCCTACCCCCACACCTACGCCTGCGCCCACCCCCACACCGGTGCCCACGCCAACACCTGACCCAACCCTTAAGGAAGGGATGGAAAGCCCGAAAGTGAATGAATTGCAGGAACGGCTTATGGAGCTCGGGTATCTTGATATCGATGAATCCACACAGCTTTACGGCCCGGCGACAAAGTATGCCGTATCGCTGTTCCAGCGGCAGCACGCGTTGCAGCAGGACGGCATCTGCGGCCCGGAGACGCTGGCGTTGATTTTTGACAATGAGAAGGGCCGTCCTTACACATTGCTGGAGGGAACCGAAGGCAACGATGTGGATATGCTGCAGGACCGCTTGCAGGAGCTGGGGTATCTCGGTAAAGCCACCGGGTATTACGGCACGGAAACCATTGAGGCCGTAAAAGCGTTCCAAACGCGCAATGATTTAGGCGTGGACGGTAAAACAGGGCAAATCACGCTGGACAAGATCTATTCCGCGGACGCGGTCCCATCGGAGGAATACGAGAAACAGGTCAGGCGGCAGGGTACGATCGGTGAATTTCTGGAGGCGGCGGAAGAAGCGCTCGGCTCTCCCTATGTCTGGGGCGCGGCAGGCCCGGATAAATTTGACTGTTCCGGCCTGGTCACGTACTGTTTGCGCGCGGCGGGCAGCAGCACGGGGCGCCTTAACGCGAAGGGATTTTCCGGGAATAACAACTGGGAGGAAATTACCGATATCGACAGCCTGGAGCGCGGCGACCTAATTTTCTTCCGCGCGCGCAGAACGATAGGCCATGTGGGTATTGTAGTGGGGGATGGCATGATGATCGACGCGTCCTCGGGGAACGGGGAAGTGGTTTACCGCTCTTATTTGACAGACCACTGGCGCAACACTTTTGTGAATGGGCGGCGGCCGTGGTAGCGGGGGAAAACGATGGCTGAGATTTTTTGCCCGGGTGCTGCGAATATCAAGGGTACGCCCACGCTGGAAGTGAAAACGTGCCCGCAATGCGGCGGGGAGATTGAGCTGTTTTCCACAGACGTAAAGCGCGCGTGCGGTCGGTGTGGCTTTGTGGCGCACAACGACCTCGTGTCTTGCGTCAAATGGTGCCAATATGCCCGTGAATGCGTGGGGGACGAGATGGTTGACAAGCTGCTGAACCCTTCCGATTAGCCGTCCGGCAATTATCCGGGAATATACGTGAATAAAAAAGCCGGCAACTGTGATTTATCTCACGGCTGCCGGCTTTTGTGTTTGTGTTTGTGTGTGCTGGGCGTTTAATAATCTGTACCCTTTACTGACATAATGGAACTGCCGTTTGGACCGACTTCTATATAGTTGGAACACATTTTGCCACGGGCTCCTTTATAAACATCATAGCAGACAGTACCGAGAGCTCTGGGTACATAAGCACTGGAATATTCTGAGCGAAAGAGCCTGCAACCATAACCATCGTAGACTGTACAGCTCTTCGACTGGCTGTTAATCCTAACCTTAGAGCCGTCGTAGGTTGCGCTGACTGTTTGCTTTATTTCGGCAATCTTTATGTCAGAACCTGCAATTTTGTAAAAGAAACTGCCGACATGGGTGATGCTTCTTGTTTTGGACGCCCTGGTTGTGACACCGCTTGTGGGCGTGGGATACGATTCCATCTCCACCTCAACAACGACGCCGTCACCAAGAGCAACAACATCACCGTCATGTACAATGACCCGGTCGCCAGCTTCAATACCCGCCTCATCCGCGGCAAGGCCTGTCGCGGGCGCGCACATAATAACCACAAGCAATGCAACCGCAATTATAGACACATATTTTTTCATAATACATACTCTCCTTTTATTATTCAAATTTTACGTTTAGTGTATAGCCGTTTAAATCAAAGTTCCGCTCCAATGTCTCACGCATCCACCGGTCAATTTCTTCTTCCGGCGTGGACGCATAATAGATTTTTTGGCCGCCCTTCACCGTAACGGTACACGTGTTGGCGCCCTCGTCAATGACAAGTGTCGTCACATCCGCGGAAAGCCACTTATTCAACATGAACGCATCCATATCGGCATATGCCGCTTTTTTGCTGCTATGGATTTTTGTTTCGTCCGTCACCAGGGAACTATACGCCGTGACATTCCCGTCCGCGTCGGTAACAATTTTGTGGGGCGAGCCACTTTGTATCAGCGGGCTGTCGGACGAACCTTCCCAAATCATGGATTCCTGTGCCACGGGTTCCTGTGCCGCGCCTGCCGAAGCAAAACAAACAAGCAGAAGAACCACCGACAGTACAAGAATTACCTTTGCCCTTTTCACACTGCACCACCTCCTTTACCAGAAATTGAACACATTGCCCCGCTATCTCAACCCAATGGAACCACCCCCTGCAAACTGTTTATTATTCAAATTTTACGTTTAGTGTATAGTCTTTCAAACCAAAGTTTTGCTCCAATGACTCACGCATCCACCGGTCAATCTCCTGTTCCGGCGTGGTCTCATAAAAAACATTTTTTGCGCCCTTCACCGTAACGGTACACGTGTTGGCGACCTCGTCAATGACAAGCGTCGTCACATCCGCAAAAAGCATCTTATTCAATATGAGCGCCTCCGCATCGGCATATGCCGCTTTTTTGCTGCTATAGACATATTCTCGATCAGATACAAGGGAACTATACGCCGTGACATTCCCGTCCGCGTCGGTAACAATTTTGTGGGGCGAGCCACTTTGTATCAGCGGGCTGTCGGACGAACCTTCCCAAATCATGGATTCCTGTGCCACGGGCTCCTGTGCCGCGCCTGCCGAAGCAAAACAAACAAGCAGAAGAACCACCGACAATACAAGAATTACCTTTACCCTATTCATACTGCACCACCTCCTTTACCAGAAATTGAACACATTGCCCCGCTATCTCAACCCAATGGAACCACCCCCCGTTTAGGTAACCACTGATTAAATAGCGCGACCACCTTTGCGGCCTGTTTTCCCAATCTTGAAAAAACAATCCCGCAAATCTGGCCACGATTTAATCAGCGCTTACCTAGGACTATAGCCAAGAGAGTTCTGATTTCTTGCATTTACGAAAATACTATAAATCCTTTTGCTATAAATCGGTGTAAGAGGATTTATGCTGTAAAGGGTG
>DOMW01000092.1 GCA_003510345.1 Clostridiales bacterium
TAATCCATTCTTCACCGCCCACCTACGCGCCGAACGGGGAAAAAAGAGGAAATGGGGAGACGCCCGGCAGGGCAAGTGCGTATCAAATGGCACGCCGTTGTGGGTGATACAGAGAAATATAGCCGGATGTGTTTCCCGGCTATTTTGTATTGTTCACGCTCTTAGAGCAAGCCAGCGCTTTACTAGTTCCGCTGCGCGTGCACGGGCGCGGGAATCCTGCCGCCGCGCGCGATAAACGCCTCCGGCGAATAGTGGTTGTAATCCATGATGGGCGCGCGCCCTAAAAGCCCGCCGAACACTACCGTATCGCCCACTTTTTTGCCTGGTACGGGCACGGCGCGCACTGCCGTCGTTTTGTTGTTAATGACGCCGATTGCCATTTCATCCGCAATTATGGCGGAAAGCACGTAATCGGGGATGTCGCCGGGAAGCGCGATCATATCAAGCCCCACCGAGCACACGCATGTCATCGCTTCCAGCTTCTCAAGCGAAAGCGCGCCTTCTTCCGCCGCGCGGATCATCCCCGCGTCCTCGCTCACCGGGATAAACGCGCCCGAAAGCCCGCCCACATGCGAAGAAGCCATGATGCCGCCTTTTTTTACCGCGTCATTCAAAAGGGCAAGCGCCGCCGTGGTGCCGTGCGCGCCGCACATGGAAAGCCCCATCTCCTCAAGGATATGCGCCACACTGTCGTTCGCGGCGGGCGTGGGCGCGAGCGAAAGATCCACGATGCCGAACGGCACGGAAAGCCGCTTGCTTGCCTCGCGCGCCACGAGCTGCCCCACCCTTGTGATGTGAAATGCCGTGCGCTTAATAACACGGGCAATGTCGTCAAACGGCTGGCCTTCCATCCCTTCGAGCGCCGCCTTCACCACGCCCGGGCCGGAAACCCCCACGTTGATCACGCAGTCGCCCTCGCCCGTGCCGTGGAACGCGCCTGCCATAAACGGGTTGTCTTCCACCGCGTTGGCAAACACCACCAGCTTGCCCGCGCCGATCCCGCCATTTTCCCCGGTGAGCCGCGCGCTCTCCTTCATGATGAAACCCATTTGCTTTACCGCGTCCATATTGATGCCCGCGCGCGTCGTCGCTACGTTCACCGAAGAACACACGATATCCGTTGTGGAGAGCGCCTCGGGTATCGTGTCCAGGAAATCCGCCTCTTTTTGCGTCGCCGCCTTTTGCACGAACGCGGAATAGCCGCCTATAAAATCCACGCCCACTTCCTTTGCGGCGCTGTCCATCGCCCGCGCGAACCGTATATACTGCCCGCACCCCTGCGAAATAAGCGATATCGGCGTGACGGAAATCCGCTTGTTCACGATGGGGACGCCAAACTCCCGCTCGATGTCCTCGCCTGTCTCCACCAGCTTCTCCGCAGAGCGGACGATCTTTTCGCGCACGCGGGCCGCGCCCGTTTTCGCGTCGTCCGAAACGCAGTCCAAAAGCGAAATGCCCATCGTCACCGTGCGGATATCCAACCGCTGGTGCTCGATCATTTCCAATGTGGATAATATATCTTTTTGTTCTATCATTGCCTATACCCTGTGCATACTTTTGAAAATTTCTTCGCGCTGTAATTTCACCTGAATGCCCATTTCGCCCGCCGCTTCATCCAGCTTTTCCTGCAACGCCCGGAAGGGCTTGCTCATGCCGGCAAGGTCTACAAGCATAGTCATCACAAATAACTCGTCCCGCATCACCGTTTGTTCCAAATCCAGTATGTTTACATTGCTTTCATACAACACCGCCGATATGCGCGCGATGATGCCCGGCCTGTCCTTTCCCATCACACTGATCACAGCTCTCATATAGTACGCTCCTCAAAAAATAATATTCGATTCCTCGTCCCATTCGCTCTTCGCTTTTTTTTCGTTATCCAGCTTTACGCCGCGGTACGTATTGTAGGAAAACGCGTACCAAAACGGCATAATGAACGCAATCAGAAAAATCGCGATGATAGAAAGCACGACGGCGAATAGCATCAGCGGTTCCTTAAGCGCCAAAAGCGGGTCCTCCATATACAGGTCGAAAAGCTCGGCAAACGGTAATTGCGCCAGCCAGTTTATGGCGTACATCAGCCCCACTACGACCCCTCCAGCAAAAATCAGTTTGCTCAGGGTGTTTAAAAAATTCCCCTGGTACACATACCGAAAGGAAAGCAGCGTGGCGGGAAAACCGCTTCTTTTTTCCGCCACCACGACGTATGGCAAAAACGCCGTTCCTAAAAAATACAGCAGCCCGATAGCGGCGGAAATCACAATAAAGAGAATATCCATGCCTTTGAGTTCCGCCAGTTTAAACCCCTGCACAAACATGCCGGACAGCATCAGCCATATAACAAACAGCAACGGCATAAAAAGCGCGATCGTGGAAAAATAACTCACGATCATTTTGCCATAATTTTTTCTGGCAAACCCCATCGATTGCTTCAGTGAAACCGGCTCGTTCAAATAATCTTTGTTCACCACATACACCGTGTTGCTTACAATGAGCGGCGATAAAAAAAGCAAGACCAGTATCACATACAGGAGCACATACAGCACGACAGACATCCCGCCGCCTGTCCGCGAATACGATTCAAACGTGACGAGCAGCGCGCGCGCCATATTCACCGTGCCCGGCATGGTGAAAAACATCAATGGCAGAAGCAGCGCGAACTGAAAGAGCAGCAGGGGAACGAACAATTTGCTGAAATTCTTTTTATAAACGCTGACGGCGTTCATAAGAACTGTCTTAAAAGGCATGGGTCACTCCTTACCTATATCTGTAAACCATTTCAGGGCAAATTCCTGATACTTATATTTCTCAATATATTCCACGGCCTGCGCCGGCGCGCGACACACAGCGTAAAGCGCCATCGTCTGTTCCTTGGCAAACTGTTCCGAAACACACCGCTCCATCATGGCCTGCAAGTGGTCGTAATACCCGTTTGTGTTCAGCAAAACAATGGGCTTTTTATGCTGTTTCAATTGCTTTAGCGTCAATATCTCAAAAAACTCCTCGAACGTACCGATACCGCCCGGCGCGGCAATAAACCCATCCACCCGCTCCTCCATGACCTGCTTGCGCTCGCGCATCGTCTGCGTCACGATAAGCTCGTCGCACGCTTCGTAGGGAATGCCCGGAACATTCATAAAGTCGGGGATAACGCCCACAACACGGCCCCCCGCGCTGTGCGCCCCGCGCGCC
>DOMW01000221.1 GCA_003510345.1 Clostridiales bacterium
CGATTCCCATCACCCGCTCCACGGACAGTGTCCGCCCACATGTCGCGCACTTTACATAGAGGTGTGCGATATTTTTATACCCACGCCATAATTTATCGCTATACCCCCCGAGGGCTTTGATGCCCAGCCTTGCGCGGGTTATGCAAAAACAGGACTTTCACGTACCCCCGCGTCGTTAGCCAATAAAACAGAATCGATGCACCTTCATTCATACCGCAATCAATGCACGCGTTTAACCGGATACGATCGCCACGCCCGCGCTTGTGCCCAGCCGGTTTGCGCCCGCGCGAAGCATAACCAGCGCGTCCTCATACGTCTTTACGCCGCCCGACGCTTTTACGCCGATGTTTTGGCCCACCGTCTCGCGCATCAACCGCACATCTTCCGCTGTCGCGCCGCCGGTGGAAAAACCGGTGGATGTCTTGACAAACTGCGCACCGGCAAGCTTGCTCACCACGCACGCCTTCACTTTCTCCTCGTCGGTCAGCAGGCATGTTTCGATGATCACCTTTACGATCGCCCTGCCACGCACGGCCTCTACTACCCCGGCGATGTCGCGCTTCACCAGCGCCCAGTCGCCCGATTTTATCGCTCCAACATTTATGACCATGTCGATTTCCTTCGCGCCGTTTGCCGCCGCGTCTTTGGCTTCAAACGCTTTTGCCTCCGGCGTGCACGCCCCGAGAGGGAACCCCACGACGCAACAGGGCGCAACACCGCTGCCCGCAAGCTCACCCGCCACAAAGCCAATGTAGCAGGGGTTGACGCACACGCTGGCAAACCGGTATTGCTTTGCCTCCCCGCATACCTTTGCCACCGCCTGCCGCGAAGCTTCCGGCTTCAATATCGTGTGGTCGATGTACCGCGCCACATCCGCCGGCGCAAGCTCGCCCGCCGTCACCGGTCGCCCGCCTGTAAAGCCTTCAAACACTTCTTCCATCACCTGTTTTTTGATCTGCTCAATGTCCATTTTTTCTCCTACCCGGCCGTTATGACCGCTTTCATACTCCCCTGTTGTTCAATGCCGGAAAACACCGCATACTATTCTTCCCCGAAATTTTCCCCGTGCGGCAGGAACAGTACCTTATTAAAGTAAATGCCGCCCCGGTCAATCGCGCGAAACATTTCCGGCGCGTCCTCCAGCGGAAGTTTATGACTGATCATCGGCCCGGCCGTCACCGCACCTCTTTTGAAAAGCTCCAGCCCCTTGAACCAATCGTCGCCCGGAAATGGTTTTGTAAACGAGTTCCACGAACCAATCACGGAAATTTGCCCGCGCATAATATGGTCCACCTGCTTTTCATCAAGGTCAAGGCCCTGATGCGATATGCCGAGAAACACGACGCGCGCCATTTTTCCCGCACAGCCAATGGCTTTTTTCTGCGCCGCGGGCGCGCCGGTGAAGTCGATCACCACGTTCGCCATCGCGCCGTTTGTCTCCCGCCGTATCACTTCGGCGGGGTCTTCCTTCGCCGCGTCGATCGCGATATCCGCGCCGCATTCCCTTGCCACCTTTATTTTCTCTGCGCCCATATCCACGGCAAACACCGTGCCCGCGCCCATATCCTTTGCCGCCTGTACGGCAAAAAGGCCGATCGGCCCCGCGCCATACGCCACAAACACCTCGCCCGGTACAAGCTTTGCCTGCGCGATCCCATGCAGCGCGTTGCCGCACGGGTCTGCTGTCGCCGCGTCCAGATACCCCACAGTATCCGGCACCCTCAAAAGGTTCGCCTCGGGCACCGCCACATACTCGGCCATCGCGCCGTCACGCCGCGAGCCGAAATAGTCGTACTCCTCGCATAAGGAATAAATGCCTTTTTCGCACCATTCACATTGATAGCATGGAATGAGCGGCGGCACAGTCACCCTGTCGCCCGGTTTAAATTCTTTCACGTCTTTGCCCACTTCCACAATTTTCCCCGAAAACTCGTGCCCAATCGTAAGCGGCGCAATGTGCGCGCCATATTTGTTTACGCGCGGAATATCCGACCCGCATACGCCGCACGCCATCACCTTCACCAGCGCCTCACCCGCTTTGGGCACCGGGATTGGTACATCTTCCACCCGGAGATCTCCGGGCTTGTACATCCTAACTGCTCTCATGGCACTATCCCCCTCGTCATTATATTCCCTGCTTTTCCAGCGTCATTCTTGTGTCCATGCCAGCCTTCTCACCTATACGCAGACAGTTTGCGGCCACGGCAGCGCAATCAGCCTGTGCCGCACGATTCAGCTTCCGGCACTCTATTTTATCATAAATTCAAATAGGCGCGGAGTCAATGAAGATACTTGCATTTTTCACATACTTCCATATATAGTAGTATTAACCGAAGTTTGTCAAAATGAGAGTTGGAGTTATTTTATTATGGAAAGAACATTGTTGATGGCGCTCGACCTCGGAACCAGCTTCATTAAAAGCGCTGTGTACGACACCAAAGGCAGCCAAGTCGCTGCCGCCTCGCAGCCCGTGCGGGACGAACGGCCGCGGCCCGGCGTGTTTTTGCAAAAGGGCGATTTTTTTGTGGAATCCACAATCGCCTGCATGAAGTCGGTATGCGGTTATCTGGGAGAACGCGCGACGGATATTGAGGCAATCGCGTTCACAGGCCAGATGTCCGGCTTTATGGGGGTAGATAAAGATTGGAACGATGTAACTACATGGTCGTGCTCTCTTGATACCCGGTATATGCCCTATGCGCAGCAGCAGATGCGCGCGCTGAAAAAACAGTTTTTGGAGATCAGCGGCACAAACTTCCCTGCTATGGCCCCCAAATATGAATGGTTTAAAACGGAATTTCCCGCCGAAAACAGCAAGGTGGAAAAATACCTGATGATCAGCGGCTACCTGATCGGGCAGTTGGGCGATATCGACATCGGGGACGCGGTGATCGACACGACATACACCACATGGACAGGCCTTGCCGATATTGCCAAAGGCAAGTGGTCAAGCGCGATTTGCGACGCGATCGGCCTCAAGCAAAGGTATCTTCCCAAAATCGTGCATTCCAATGTGATTTGCGGCAGGCTCTCTCAGAAAACCGCGCGGGCGACAGGGCTTAAAAGCGGCATTGCCCTTGTTTCGGGCGCGGGTGACAAAATCGCCGGGTGCCTGGGGTCCGCGATATTAGACGAAGGCGAACTGAACTTTGAAGCAAGCTCGTACGGCGGCGTGCATAAATCGGTGCGCGAATACCGGCCGGATAGCGAGGCGGGCCGCTACGACTGCATTCCCTCCCCTATACCGAACGGCGGTTTTTACGCCGCGAAATTTGTCACAGGGTCGGGCATCACCCTCGACTGGTTTATCAATACGTTTGTGCGGCAGGAAGGGCAAACGCTCGCGGCAGCATTCGCTCAAATCGAACGTGATGCGGAGTCTGTTCCGCCCGGCTGCGGCGGCCTGATGGCGATCGGCCTTTTATCCGGCAGCGCCATGCCGTTTTGCGGCGAATTGAAGGGCCTTTTTATGGGGCACGACTGGAGCCACAAAAAAGAGCACTTTTACCGCGCGCTTTTAGAAAGCATCACATTTGATTTTGACCTGTCTCTCAATAGTATGGATCGGCACTATCCCGAATACCCGCAGCGCGCCGCAGCGGTAAGAACAGTGGGCGGCGGCGCAAAGTCGCCTTTCTGGCTGCAGTTCTGCGCGGATATCACCGGCAAAACCTACCAAGTGCTGAGTCGCGAAGATATCGCCACATGGGCGGCGGCCATGCTGGCGGGCAACGCCCTCGGCGTATTTCCGGATCTGCGGCAGACCGCCAAAAACAACATTCACGTAACTAAAGAATACATTCCCACAGACGGTATGCGCGAAATCTACCGCCCGTTTAAAGAGCTTTACGCGGAATCGCTTTCTTCGCTGCAAGAGCAATATCGGAAAATACAAAGGGTTCATTCCCAGTGCAAGTAATATTAGAATCCTGCGTTAAAGCTTGTTCTGATACTCTTCCGCTCCATAGAAAAACCGGTAGATTGTTACAACATTGCTTGTTTCGTCCGCCTTAAATATGAGCAGATAATTTTTTATCGAGGCTTTTCGGTACCCTTCTTTTGCCAGTCGCTCGTCATTGCACAGCGCGTAAATCAGCGGGTTTTTTACAAGACGAGCATAACACTTCTTAATCTCGTCCAAAAAAGCAGCGGCGGCTTCGGGCGCACAAAGCGTATCTTTAATATATGCAACAATATTGCGTAAATCTCCGTGCGCTAACTCTGAGACAAACCGCTTATACATTGAGCTCTGCCCGTATGCTTGCCAGCGATTCGTCAGCATCCATCACCTTGCCCTCGGCAATCTGCGCTTCCGCCGCCTCCAATTTGGAATACACATCCAACATACGCAATTTCTCTTCATACATTTGAACGCTCATAATGACCATATCGCCATATCCATTTTTGGTGATATATATGGGTTCCCGCGCTTCGTGGCACATCTGCGAGATTCCGCTTGTATTTTTCAAATCTTTAATTGGTATAATTTGTGGCATAACATCTCACTCCTTTTTATGGGTATATTATACCATTATTATGGGTTTTACGCAAGTGTTGCAAGAAACCCGCCACACATTTTATGCTGACCCGCGGTTTAACTTTATCGTTAGACAAGAATTATCCCTTTTTCAGTGCGTCCAGCGCAAAAAGTATCCCTAATTTCGCGTGTTCATACGTGAGCGCGCCCTGCAAATAGGCGCAGTACGGCGGGCGGATGGGCGCGTCGGCGGTAAGCTCAAGTGAAGCCCCCTGCACAAACGTTCCCGCCGCCATGATGACTTTATCGTCATATCCAGGCATATCCCACGCGTATGGCACCACATGCCCGTCCACAGCAGAAGCGCGCTGTACGCCGCGCACAAAAGCGGTCAAATCGGCTTCATTGCCAAAGACGATTGTTTGCGTGATGTCCCCGCGCTCCTCCTCAAAAGATGGGGTGGTTTTATAGCCCAGCTCAGAAAACACAGCGGACGCCAGTATCACGCCTTTCAGTGCTTGCAATACCGTATGCGGCGCCATAAACAACCCTTGGTAAAAATATTGGTATCCGTACGCATACGACCCAATCTCCCTGCCGATGCCCGGCGCGGAGAAACGGTTCGCGATCCGCTCGATCAACGCTTCACTGCCTGCGATATAGCCGCCCGTAGGCGCAAGGCCGCCCCCGGGATTTTTGATCAGCGACCCGGCGGCCACATCCGCGCCCACCCCGGTCGGTTCACTGTCACACACAAACTCACCGTAACAGTTATCCACAAAAAACAGCTTGTCTGGAAATTCACTTTTTATCGTTCCGATGATCTCGCCGATTTTATCACTTGTAAAAGCGCCCCGCATCTCATACCCCGTAGAGCGCTGGATATAGACCGTGGTTATCGCTTTATGCCGCCTGAGCAGCGCAAATACACGCTCAAAATCGACCCCGCCGCCGGAAAGCAACGGCACGGCATAATATTCCACCCCGTATTCACGTAGCGAACCGCTGCCCGAAAGCGCGCTTTTCAGCGTGTCGTAAGGCTCGCCGGTTATTGATACCACGCCTTCCCCCGGTTTCAGCATACCAAAAAGCGCGGTGGTGATGGCGTGCGTGCCGCTCATGAGCATAGGCGAAACGATCGCCGCCCGCGCGGAAAACACAGCCGCAAAAACGTCCGCTAATTTATCGCGCCCCTCGTCGCCATATCCATAGCCTGTGGATGGGTTAAAATGCCGCGAAGAAACTTGATTCTTCTGAAAAGCGGCGATTACCTTCATTTGGTTTATTTGGGCAATTTCTTCGTAGCGCTTAAACTGTGGCAGCACCTTTTGCTCACATGCGTGAAGCAGCCGCAACGTACCTTCGCCAAATGGGAATACTTTAGGGTCCATATTAAAAACGGATACCCGCTTCCTCGTGTTTTGCGAGCGATACGTCAAGCGCTACCGTTTTTACGGGCGTAATGGTGGACACCGCATGTTTATAGACGATCATCTGCTGCCGGCTATCCGTTTCCAGTACGATAATAAACGAATCAAACCCCTTTATGCGCCCTTTTATCTGGAACCCGTTAATCAAATGGACGGTAACACCAACGTCGTCTTTCCGGGCCTGGTTTAAAAAAGTGTCTTGCAGCGCTAAATTTTTTTGCATTTGTCCCTCTTCCTTTTAATGTTTACTCTTTACTGTTTACTCTCTAAAACACAGTCCGCCATCGTACAAGCGGAATCATACTTTGAAACGTCGATCCAGACGATGCGGCTGTCCCGCGCAAACCATGTGCACTGCCGTTTGGCAAAACGCCGCGTGTTCCGCTTTATGGTAAAAACCACATCTTCAAGCGATGCCGCGCCTTGAAAATAAGGAGCGAATTCCTTATACCCGATCGCCTGCATGGATGGAAGCCCGCTTCCATAAGTATTATAGAGCATCCCGGCCTCTTCCACAAGCCCAAGTTCCATCATACGGTCAACCCTCGAATCGATCCGCCTATACAGCGCGGGCCGCTCCAGCGTAAGGCCGACGATGCGGAACGCGTATTCGCCGCTTGTACCCTCGAAATCATAAGGCATTGTGCGAGGCTCTGTGCGCGCGATCTCAATCGCCCGGATCACCCGTTTCACATTATTGGGGTGGATGCGCCGCGCAGCTTCCGGGTCCTCGCTGCGCAGCATTTCAAAAAGCTTTTCCCCGGGCAGCGATAAAAGCTCTTCCCGAAGCGCGTCATTGCAAGCCGGGCCGGAAAAATCAAGGCTGTGCGTAATGGCGTTAATGTACAGCCCACTGCCGCCCGCGAGTATCGGCACGCGGTTTCTCGTGAGTATATCCGCGATACATTCTCCAGCTTGCCGCTGATACTGCGCAACGGAATACGCCTCATCCGGGTCAACAATATCCAGCATATGGTGCGCAATCCCCTGCCGTTCTTCTTGCGTGGGCTTGGCTGTACCGATATCCATTTTCCGGTAAACCTGCATGGAATCGGCTGAAACGACTTCGCCGCCGAGTTTCTTCGCGAGCGCGACGGCAAGCGCCGATTTGCCTGTGGCGGTCGGCCCGCATACGACATAAACTTCCTGCTTCATACGGTGCGCTTGAATCCCTTCTCAAGTTCCGTTTTTGTAATCGCGATGGCGACCGGCCTGCCATGCGGGCAGGTAGGTATGGCTTCCATACCAGCGATTTCCGCCATAAGTTCTTTTATTTCCCCGTCTGAAAGCCTGTCACCCGCCTTGATGCTGTACCGGCAGGCAGCGCGGATCACTCTATCGCGGTTCAACACGATATCATTTTTATCTTGCGATAATTCGTGAATTATTTCATCTATTAGTTTGTGTACACCCGCACTATCCACCGCGACCGGCAGTGCGGTAAATTTATAGCACAGTGGCCCAAACTCCTCCAGTTCAAACCCCATTGCAAGCAAGGTGGATTCGTTTTGCCCCAACACGGAAAACTCGTGCGACAAGAATTTTTTTACCACGGGCAACAGCAACTGCTGCGCCGTTCCCTTGCCCTCTTCTAAGGCGGCTTTCATGCGCTCGTAATTGAGCCGCTCATGCGCGGCATGCTGGTCAATTAGGTATAAAGCCTGCCCGCATTCGCACAATATATAGGTTTCAAACACCTGGCCAATCACCGTAAAATCACACAGGTCGCGGACATCTTTCAACTCCGTCTGCTCCGCTTCATTATTCACTATATCCTGTTCTATAATCGCATCAAGTGTATTTTCAAATATATTTGTGGGGTATATCATCGCGTCCATCAAGTACCCGGCAGACTCTCCCACCGCGCGCACAGGCCTGTACAACCGATCCGCCGTATTGAGCCGCGGCAGATTTCCCGCGGCGTGCTGCGCCGTATCCTCCTCAAGCGGTCTGTCATCCGCGCTATCCGGGTATGATGTTTCTGCCTTTATGCCGAGCGAAGGGGGCGAAGACTGCGCCAAGGCCCCGGCGACAGCGGTTTTCACTGCGTCCTTCACATCGTTTTCGTGGTAAAACAGCACTTGTAGTTTGCCGGGGTGCACATTGACATCCGCATATTCATACGGCATTACAAGCGTAAGCGCGCAAAGCGGAAAATGGGAATGCAGGATACGCTCGCCATACCCGGCAAGAAGCGCGTCTTTTAAAGCATTTGACTGGATAGGCCGCCCATTCAGGAAAAAATAGATGTTATTTGCGCTTTTGTGCAGAAAAGAAGGCTGGGAAACCAAACCGGTAACGGAAATATTTTCATGAACACAGTTCACTTCAACTATGTTTTGCGTGATTTCACTGCCGTATACCGTGGCAAGCGCGTCCGTTAGCTTACCGCTGCCTGGGCTTTGGTAAACGATCTTTCCATTGTTGATATATTTAAAAGAAACGGCAGGGTTGCCGAGTATCATTTTTGTTATGACGCCGCCAACCTTTGCCGCCTCCTGCGCGGTGCTTTTCAAAAATTTGCGCCGCGCGGGTATATTGTAAAAAAGGCTTTCCGCCCGGACAGTCGTCCCCTCGGGCAGTCCGGCAAACGAGAGATTGGGCCGCCCGCCGCCATTGACCCGGAGAACACAGCCGGAAAGGCTATCCGCCGGTCGCGAGCTGATCGTGAGGCGGGAACATGCCGCTAGGCTAAAGAGCGCCTCGCCGCGAAACCCCAGCGTGGAAACAGCCGCAAGGTCGGACGCTACCGCGATCTTACTTGTCGCGTGCTTGGCAACCGCAAGCTCCATGTCTTCCTCGTGTATGCCGCTCCCATTGTCCGTAACGCGGATCAGCTCTTTGCCGCCTTCCACGATCTCCACCGTGATAGAATCCGCGCCCGCGTCGAGCGAATTTTCCGCCAGCTCCTTGACAGCGGCGGCGGGGCTTGCCACCACTTCCCCGGCAGCTATCCTTGCGGCAACCGATTCTTCCAGCACATGGATGCGCTTCATGGCCGCACCTCCAGTTCCTGCTTTATGGCATAAACGATATTGAGCGCCTCAATGGGCGTAAGCGTGTCGGCATTCAGACCCGCAAGGGCGCGCACACTTTTTGGTACGCTTGTCACAGGCGCGGGCGCCTCGTCTTTACTCGCGAAAGAAAACTCAAAGTTTTGCAGCACCTGCATCCGTTCCTTTGCCCGGCCGATCACTTCCTTGGGTACCCCGGCAAGCCGCGCGACCTCGATCCCAAAGCTTTTATCCGTGCCGCCGTCCACGATCTTATGCAG
>DOMW01000244.1 GCA_003510345.1 Clostridiales bacterium
CGTGCGCCGGCGGCGGAAGAAGTGGGGGAAAAGGCGGCGGCTGAAGAGGGGGAATAAGGCTTGCGACTTTAGTAATGCGAACCGGGGTAAATGAGATAAGTGTGTATGGTTGTAAGGCATGGCTATTGTCCATGCCTTTGCCTTTAGGTGGCGAAGGGGATTTGAACTCGCCCCTGCGCNNATTTTCCACCGTGGAAAGTTATGTCGCTACCGCTGGGCGTCAAGGGGGGCAGGGGAGATTCTAAAGTTCCACTATTGCGGAAATCGATGTCCTTTCCCGGTTCCGTCATTGCGGGTTTGACCCGCAATCCATGCTTAAATTTAGCTACCAGCCAGCTAAAGATTGCGGGTCAAGCCCGCAATGGCATGCCCACATAGTACATGCGTTGAGTTTCGTCTTGCGGCGGCACACGCTTACTATTTGTAAAGCTTTCGTGAAGAATACCCCGCGGGGCAGGATTTCCGCGGCGTTGTGTTTAATAAGGAAAAGAGTACGGTTGCGGGAAATCATCAACAGGACAGGAACAGGTATGCTTTCGGAAGAGTGGATTCACGAGCTTCTATCAAAAACAAATATTGTGGATGTGGTGGGCGGTTACGTGACATTGCAAAACAAGTCGGGCAGGCTGTGGGCGTGCTGTCCTTTCCATAACGAAAAAACACCTTCGTTCACAGTGAATGCGGACAGGGGGTTTTACCACTGCTTTGGCTGCGGGAAAAGCGGCAACGCCATTCATTTTGTGATGGAGCAGGAGAAGATGACATTCCCCGAAGCGTGTACGTACCTGGCGGAAAAAGTGAACCTGCCCGTGCCGCAGCATACGGATAACGCCCAATATGAGAAACGCAAGGCGGCAAGGAACAAGATCTATGAGATGAACAAAAAAGCGGCGCGCGCGTTTTACGCAAACCTGTATGGCAGCGCGGGTGCGGCGGCGCTTTCTTATCTGCGCGGGCGGGGCATGACAGATGGCGTGATCAAGGCGTTTGGAATGGGTTTTGCGCCGGATCGGTGGGACGCGCTCACGGGTATGCTCGAACAGGAAGGCTACACAAAACAGGATATGCTGGAAGCGGGGCTGGCAAAGTCGAACGACGGCAGGTTTTACGACCTGTTTCGGAACAGGATCATCATTCCCATCATAAACCCATTTTCCGAAGTGATCGGGTTTGGCGGCAGGGTGATGGACGATTCGCTCCCCAAATACCTGAATTCTCCCGAGACGGCGGCGTTTTCCAAAAGCCGTAACCTCTATAACCTCAACATGGTGCGCAAGCAGAAGAACCTGCAATACCTGATCCTTGTGGAGGGATATATGGATGTGATCGCGCTTTCGGCGCACGGCATCCCGCAGTGCGTGGCGACGCTCGGCACGGCGCTCACGACGGAGCAGGCAAGGCTTTTAAAACGGTACGCGCAAACGGTTTACCTTTCTTACGACGGGGACGAAGCGGGGAAAAAGGCGACGCTTCGGGCGGCCGACCTGCTGGAAAAAGAAAACCTGACCTGCCGCGTTATAAGCGTACCGGGCGGCGAAGACCCGGACGAGTATTTAAAACGGCATGGCAAGGACGGATTTCTGGGCTTGCTTAAAACGGCGCGGCCGGTGCTGGACTATAAATTTGATGTGGCCGAGGAACGCTACGACCTTTCGGATGGCTACCAGAAGGAGCAGTTTGTAAAAGAAGCTATTGGCATCTTAAAAGAGGTGCAAAGCGCGGTGGTGAAGGAGAAATATGTAAAAGACCTCTCGGGCAGGACAGGGTTTTCAGAGCATTCCATTATGCAGGACCTCGGTATGCCAGCACGGGAACGGACGCCGGTGCGCCAGCAAAAACAGCCGGAAAAGAGAAAAAAACCGGCGGCCGAGCGGGCGGAGAATTATATCGTGGCGCTGCTTTGCGCAAACCCGGACAGGGCGCTTTCAATCGAAAAGTATATTTTGCCGGAAGAATTATTACGCCCCGCGAATGAAAAAGCATATTCTTATATTTTGCAGTGCGCAAAAAAAGGATTTATGCCGCAGGGCGACGAAATACTATCAGTGTTCCAAAATGAGGAGGATATCGCGCATATAACGCGCCTGCTTGAGAGTGACGTCAATGTGTTCGGCGAGGGGATGCAATCCGACAGTTTTTTATCGGATTGTATAAAGCGGGTGAAGATCCGGAATTTAGAGATGGAAAAGGAAGAATGGGTGGCAAAGAGCAAACGGGAGATGGATGGGGCGGAAAAAAAGGAAGTCGGTATTGCCATAGATAAGCTGACAAAAAAGCTGCGGAAAATGAAAGACAGCCTGTAGTGAAACTGTGGCGCGATCAATAGTAGGAGTTGAGATTTTGGCGGAAAACAAGAAAAAGAGTAATGAAATACAAGTGGCGAAGGATGAACTGACCGAAGCGCAGACAAAAGCGGGGGAAGAGCGTATCGGTAAAATCATCGAAATGGGCAAAAACAAAGGCGTGGTGAAATACCAGGAGATCGTAGATTCTCTTGACGATGTGCAGCTTCGGCCCGAGCAGATTGAAAAATTGTATGAAACGCTGGAAGATTTGAATGTAGATGTTATCGACGAAGAAATAGAGAAGGAAGTAGCCAAGACGGAAGACGACGCCGAGCCGGAGCAGACTTTCGATCTTACCATGCCGGAAAACATCAATATCGACGACCCGGTGCGCATGTATCTGAAAGAGATCGGCAAGGTGCCGCTTCTTACGGCGACGGAAGAAGTGGAGCTGGCAAAGCGCATGGCGGAGGGCGATGCGGACGCGAAGCAGAAGCTGGCCGAGGCGAACCTGCGGCTGGTGGTGAGTATCGCGAAACGGTATGTGGGCCGTGGTATGTTGTTTTTGGATCTGATCCAGGAGGGGAACCTGGGGCTGATAAAAGCGGTGGAAAAATTCGATTATCAAAAAGGGTATAAGTTTTCCACTTACGCGACATGGTGGATTCGGCAGGCGATTACAAGGGCTATTGCCGACCAGGCGCGAACCATCCGCATTCCGGTGCACATGGTGGAAACCATCAACAAGCTGATCCGCGTATCCCGCCAGCTTTTGCAGCAATACGGCAGGGATCCGCTGCCCGAAGAACTGGCGAAGGAGATGGATATTTCGGAAGAAAAAGTGCGTGAGATTTTGAAGATCGCGCAGGAACCCGTTTCGCTGGAGACGCCGATCGGCGAGGAGGAAGACAGTCATTTGGGGGATTTTATACCGGATGACGACGCGCCCGCCCCGGCGGAGGCCGCCGCGTTCACGCTGTTAAAAGAACAGCTCATGGATGTGCTCGATACGCTGACCCCGCGTGAGGAAAAGGTATTAAAGCTTAGGTTTGGGCTGGAAGACGGCAGGGCGCGCACATTGGAAGAAGTGGGGCGCGAGTTTCAGGTCACGAGGGAGAGGATTAGGCAGATAGAAGCAAAAGCGCTGCGCAAGCTGCGGCACCCTTCGCGCAGTAAAAAATTACGGGATTTTTTGGAATGAAAACTAGCGCCGCGCGAAGAACGATGCTAAGGTCTTCCAATTGGGCACATCGAAGTCAGTGTCCGCGCCGAGATAATTCTCCGTCCGCGATTGCATGGCCCTGTGAAAAAAAGTCTG
>DOMW01000208.1:0-3032 GCA_003510345.1 Clostridiales bacterium
TCATACCTATCCTCGGTGGAAAAAGTTACTGTTTCCACAATAGTGCAGAAGCGGGTGCAAATCCCGCTTTCCTAGCCGGAAGTGAATAGCCATGATCTTGTATCAAAACGGAGGGTTTAGAAAATGAAAAAATATTCCAGAACAGAAAAATACGACCAAAACTGGATCGCCGAACACTGGATGGGGCCGAACCCGCTTTGGCTTTTGGAAGAACTCTGTGAGAACCTTACGCTGCGGCCCGGTATGAAAGTGCTGGACATGGGATGCGGCAAGGGATTGACTTCCGTGTTCCTCGCGAAAGAATATGGCGTAACCGTGTTTGCGAACGACCTGTGGATCAGCGCTACGGACAACCTCAAACGCTTTAGGGAAGCGGGCGTTTCAGACAGTGTATTCCCCATGCACGCCGAAGCGCATGCCTTGCCCTATGCCGATGAATTTTTCGACGCGGCAATATCGATAGACAGTTACGAATATTACGGGACGGACGAAATATATTTTCCCAATATATACGCAAAGCTGGTAAAGCCCGGCGGCCAGTTTGGCATTGTGGTTCCGGGTTTGACGAGGGAGTTTGAGGGCGGTTGCCCGGAAACGCTCAAAGAGCTTTGGGTAGGGGAGATGTTCAGCTTTCACAGCAAGGATTGGTGGCGGCGCCATTGGGAGAAAACCGGGATTGCCGAAATAACCGCTTGCTATGACATGGAAGACCCAAAAGGGATATGGTGGCCCTGGGCGAAATGGGCCGCGGAAAACTTTGACAAGGAATGGGGAGAGGGCGGGGATTTCGACACAAAATTTCTTCAAGCCGATACAAATAACGACGTCGCGCTGGTGGTGATGGCGGCAACGAAAAAATAGAATGTTGCTTTCGAGAAAATTGTATAGTAAAATAACAATAGGAAAAATTACCTTTAAATTGGTACCGGGATACTGATAAGGCAAATATACGCTTCTTGTTGCGCAAATCACCTTTCTTTGTTTCGGCACGGAAAGGTTTTCTTTTAAAACGAGGAGGTACGAATGAAATATTTGTTGGATCCGATGGATATCTCGGTGGGGGAGATAGACGAAATACTGGACCTCGCGGACAAAATAATGGCCGACCCGGAAAAATACGCGGAAGTGTGCAGGCGTAAGAAGCTGGCCACACTTTTTTTTGAGCCTTCCACAAGGACGCGGCTTTCCTTTGAAGCCGCCATGATGGAGCTGGGCGGGGGCGTGATCGGTTTTGCGGGGGCGGATAGCAGCTCCGCCGCGAAAGGGGAGAGCGTGGCGGATACCGTGCGCACCGTTGCGTGTTACGCCGACATCATCGCCATGCGGCACCCGAAGGAAGGCGCGGCGCTTGTGGCGTCGCAAAATGCGGCTATCCCCATCATCAACGCCGGGGACGGGGGGCACCAGCACCCCACGCAAACACTGACAGACCTTCTGACCATCCGGTCGCTGAAAGGCGGGTTTGATAATCTGACGGTCGGGCTGTGCGGTGATTTGAAGTTCGGGCGAACGGTGCATTCCCTCATAAGGGCGCTTTCCCGGTACAAGGATATCCGTTTTATGCTCATCTCGCCTAAAGAACTGAAAGTGCCCCGCTATGTAAAAGAAGACGTGCTGAAGAACAACGCCAATGTTTGCTACGAGCAATACGAGCGGTTGGAGGAAGTGATCCATGAACTGGATATACTCTACATGACGCGCGTACAGCGGGAACGTTTTTTCAACGAGGAAGATTATGTGCGCCTGCGGGATAGTTACATACTGGACGCGCAGAAAATGCGTATGGCAAAAGACAGCCTGATCGTGATGCACCCGCTGCCGCGCGTCAACGAAATTGCGGTGGAGGTAGACAGCGACCCGCGCGCCGTTTATTTTAAACAGGCGCTTTATGGAAAATATGTCCGCATGGCTCTTATTATGACGATGTTGGGGGTTACGGTATCATGTTGAGTATCGATAGTATTGAAAAAGGTGTGGTGATCGACCATATCAAGGCGGGTAAGAGCATGGAAATATACCATTACCTGGGGTTGGATAAGCTGGATTGCAGCGTCGCCATCATCAAAAATGTGAAGAGCGGCAAAATGGGCAAGAAAGATATCATCAAAATAGAGGATCGTGTGGATACTGACCTTGATATGCTGGGGTTTATTGACCCGAATATTACGGTGAACATCATTGAAAATGGCGAGAAAATCGAAAAGAAAAAAATCACACTTCCAAAACGCGTGGTCAATATAGTAAAATGTAAGAATCCCAGGTGCATCACATCTGTGGAACAGGAACTGCCGCATGTGTTCAATTTGACAGACGCGGAGCGCGGCGTTTACCGCTGTGTCTATTGCGAGCAGGAAGCGGATAATACTAATCCGCAATAGAAAAGCGACAA
Organism: Clostridiales bacterium; assembly: GCA_003510345.1. Taxonomy (GTDB): domain Bacteria; phylum Bacillota; class Clostridia; order Christensenellales; family Christensenellaceae; genus UBA5399. The sequence continues at coordinate 2,390 of DOMW01000208.1, forward strand.
AAATCGCTTTTCTATCACCGCATAAAATGCGATTCAAAAAGGAAAATCCTTTTTGAGCGGCTCAGTATTGAACGACTTGCGCGCGCGTAATGCCCAAAAGCATTACGCGCTGTGCGCCAAAGGCGCACATTAAAAACCCTGTGGGTTTTTAATTGCGGAATAGTATAAGTAGGGGAGGTAACGGGGTGAAACATTTTTTGAAGATAGGCGATCTTTCGCGCGGCGAGATTATAGAGCTGCTTGATTTGGCGGATGAATTAAAGGCAAAGAACAAGCGAGGGGAAGAGTTTAAGCCGCTTTGCGGCAAGACGCTCGGGATGATCTTCCAAAAATCATCCACGCGCACAAGGGTGTCGTTTGAGGTGGGCATGTACCAGCTAGGCGGATACCCGCTGTTCCTTTCAAGCGCCGACTTGCAGATCGGCAGGGGGGAGCCTGTGGAGGATACGGCGCGCGTGCTGTCGCGGTATCTGGACGGCATTATGATTCGCACTTACGCGCAGCAGGAGGTGGAAGACCTGGCCCGTTTCGGCAGCATCCCCGTGATAAACGGCCTTACCGACTACGCCCATCCCTGCCAGATACTCGCCGACCTGCAAACGATCCGCGAGTATAAAAAAGACTTTAACGGCCTGAAAATGGC
>DOMW01000208.1:3068-8108 GCA_003510345.1 Clostridiales bacterium
ATCCCAAAAGACTACTACCCGGATGAAAAGGTGCTGGCGTTTGCCAACGGCTACAAAAACTTTTTGATCACGCAGGATGTACACGAAGCCGCGAAAGACGCGGATGTGCTGATCACGGACGTATGGGCCTCTATGGGCCACGAAGAGCAAATCGCGCAGCGCAAAGCCGCGTTTAAGGGTATGCAAATAAACCGGGGTGTGATGGAGGTTGCGAAGCCGGACGCGATGGTGCAGCATTGCCTGCCCGCGCACAAGGGCGAGGAGATCACGCGGGATGTGTTTGAAGCGCACGCCCGGGAGATTTTTGATGAAGCGGAAAACCGCCTGCACGCCCAGAAAGCGGTGCTTACCACGTTGATGGGCGGGTAAGGGAAGTTAGAGCTACTTGACAAATTAATATTATTTTAATGGACGCTGTTTTTTCATTGGTATTGCTTGTAGCAATCCGCCTGTAATTTTGCCGCCTGTAATCCGGTTGCATACGAATTTTGCTGGAAAATAGCTTATATAATTATCTTCTCGCTCATAAGTGTCTGGAGTTATATATGCATAAATCCTTGTCGTATCATAAGCTCTAAAGCTATCAACAGAAAGTATGGAAGTATCTACTGCCCCGATGGGGAACAACAGTCTGTCAAATGCTTTACTACTCGACCAATGTTGTCTAATTCGTCGCATAATATCGTTGGTTGTTCCACTATAAAGCTGACAATACTCATCAAGCACCATCATATAGTAACCGGATTTTCCAGCGCAAATATTGAGGCCAGATATTTGTCTAAATCTTTGGTGCTTTTTAAGAAATGTAGTTATGGATGTATTAAATTCTTTGCGATTTAATGTTGAAAAAAACTTCATGTTCAAATCGAAATTTTTCAAGCAATCATCAAGATGTTTTGCACACCATTCATCTGAATAATATATGCCCTCTTTATCGGTATAAGTGATATTCTGGAAAGGAACCAGAGAATTTTTGTTGTTGACTATCGCATAGTTTTCTTGTGTTAATTTTAGTCCGTGCTTTCCATCAAGGACGGTTACACTAAAATGGGTTGGCAAAACAGTCCCCTCCCTCTATCTGCTACGATACCCAGTTTTATCTTAACTTGATTATATACCGTCAAAAGCAAGAGAACAAGCACAACGCCTGCCCTTTCGACTTCATTTCAGATATAAAACAAACCCGAACCCCCTGCCAACTGGCACAGGGTTCGGATTATCATGGTTTGGTGCGGTCAGAGGGACTTGAACCCTCACGTCTTTTGACACATGATCCTTAGTCATGCCTGTCTGCCAATTCCAGCATGACCGCAACTGTATTTCATTCAGCAAGAAATAGTATAATTTACACAGGCGCTAAAGTCAATACAAACCTTGGCGCGGTATTGAATACCAGCCGTTTATCGTGTATAGTTTAAGTGTAATGGCTTGTAGTGAATGATTTTTTGATTTGGAGAAAGCGTATGAAGCGAATACCGATACTGTTACTCTGCATAGCTCTGGCCATCTGCCTTGGGGCCTGCGCAGCCGAAGAGACGCCGGAGGAAGGGAACCTCCCGTCGCCCGATGAGCCGGAGCCGGTGAAGATCGAAAAAACGATCGCGGGTATGATCGATAGCGCGGAGGACACGGATGCCGGTGTGCGGCTTTTGGTCACGGCGGGTGAAAATGACCGGTCGGTTTACGGGCAGGCGTATGTATTGATCGACGGCAATACTTCTGTGGGTGAAATAGGCCAATATTTTAACGATACCGCATCCGCGTTTAAACCAGGGGCTGTTATCACGGTGTATACGGACGGCGCGGGCGCGCAGGGCGAGCCGCCCGAGCTTTATGCGGTGTTGATACAGTTGGCGTGAGACGGGAAACCGGAACCACTTTTGCGGCGGGCGCAAACGTTTTTAGGAATATCAATAAGAAAACGCAAGATCATTTCGCGGTCTTGCGTTCTCTTTTTTATACGGCAGCCATCCCCAATATTACTTGATAAGGGGCGCAGGAATGGGGAACACGGTTCTGCCGAGCGACGCGTTTACCACCATCGCGGCCGCGAGGTAGATCGTGAGACAGCCCGAAAGCAGCATCAAAACGGCGGGAACCATAGACATGGATGCCGGGATGAGCTTAAGGTCGAGCAGCGTGACAAACGGCAGAGCGGCGTCCAGTATAAAAAGAACGGCGACAAGCAGTTTGCTGGATTTGAAAAAAGCGGGCGTCCAGAGGATTGTGGATAGGGTAAGGACAATCCACACATAGCCGTCTATTCTACCGTCAACGTCCAGCCCTTCTTTGGCGACCCACCATTTTACAAGGAGCAGTATCCCGCTGATCAGCATAAAGAACGAGGAAAAAAAGAGGAACGTGTTGCCGCCCGCCGCGTTACCGCTTCTAAGGTCGAGCAGCGCGACAATGATCTGGACGAAAAAACCGCCGATCAGCCAAAAACCCGCGTACAGCCGCGCGGACGAATCGACCGCGCCGGAAAGCAGGGCGAAAAAAACGAATGTGGCCATGGCAAGCGCGACAAGGCCTGCCGGTGTGGGGTTTGCCCATTTTACGGGCGTTTGATTTTCTGACATTGCATATACCTCCAAATTGCGTGATGGTTTTCAAGCAACCACTAGTATAGCACAGCGGGGGATTGGGGGATAGTTTTTTTCGTGTGTGGAGTGGCTGCTTAATACTAATTCTTCTCTAAAATGACAGTAAAAAGTGTGAAATAATAGAAATATCTCATGTTTGTTTTTAGATATTCCCCAAAGGAATACCCCGATAGACAACTGTGGAATATTTCGATAAGTCCATGCTTCTGCTGTGCTTTTTCAATTTGAGCATTATTACTAACCGCGCAAACCGGATATTTCTACCAATCTGCGAAAGCACGCAAAACGCGGATAATATGCGGTTTTTTACGTGTGGTTTATGAATGGGGAAGCAAATGGGATATTTTTTTATAGAAATCGGCTAAAGTTTTTCAAAACGGTGCCGATAGAGAAAGTAACGGATGAACCGGAAGATGTTCCCGGAGGCGAGGATGCCAAAGGATGTATGGCAAGAGGCCGGTTCTCACTCGTTTTTTTTGATGGCAGGATGCCGAAAAATCTAATTGAATGATTCAGCGGTATGGATGCCAGAGAAAAAAAGGAGATAATTTAAAATGAGAATCCAGAACAACATCATGGCGATGAACACGCACAGGCAGTACACCCTTCAGAACGAAAAAGTGGCCGGTTCGGCCGAGAAACTCTCCTCTGGTTACAGAATCAACCGCGCGGCGGACGACGCTGCCGGGCTTGCTATTTCAGAAAAAATGCGTTCGCAGATCCGCGGCCTGAACATGGCGGCAAGGAACACGCAGGATGCTGCTTCGCTTATTCAGACGGCGGAAGGCGCGCTGCAGGAAGTGCACAGCATGCTGCAAAGAATGAACGAGCTTGCGGACCAGAGCGCGACAGGCACGGTCGGTAACTTTGACCGCACGCAGATCGCCAAAGAATTTGACCAGCTTAAACGCGAAATAAACGACATAGCGGAACAGACCACATTCAACAACATGAAAATACTCGACGGCTCGCTTTCCGTAAAGGGCTTCGACAGAAGCGCCACCACGGTTGGCCTTTTCGCGACCAGCCTGGGCACGCTGCCCGAAGAGAACGCCGTAACGCAGACAGTGCCTACCATCCCGAATGTAGCCGCGGCGTATGAGCACGTATCGGGGCTGAAGTTCGTGGATGTCGAGGTTGGTGACGCAGCAAACGACGGTGGCAAATTTGCAAAGGTCACTATAGAAATAACGCCGGGCGTTTCCATCACGAGCGGCGAGCTGCAGATACCGGCTACCGATGGAATAATACAAGAGACAGCATTGGCGGACGCGTTCAACGGCGTGATGTTTACCCATGACGGCACGCGGTTTAAGATCACGAAAGACAGCGGGGTTGCCGGCGGGTTTTATATCACCGCCCTTACGGCAAACCCGGTGACGCCGCAGATAAAGAACGCGACTATGTTCGGGCATAACAACTTCACGAATGTAACGCTGGCGGGCACAAAAGTACCGCTTGAGGAATCGGGGCTCCTTGCTGGTGAGCCGAGTATCATAAACGGCGGTTCGCTGACCAACCCCCCTTCTACCGCAAATATGCCGGCGGGTAGCATTGACCCTGCCTATACTTACAACACAGGTTCGGCCGGCAAACGCCAGGCTGATATCGCGATCGACCCCGCTAAGCTGCGCATCAATGACCGGCTTGTGATCGGCGACAGGACATACCAGCTTGTGAACACTCTTTCGGAAGTGACGGAAGACGGCGTGTACGGCATCGTATGGACGGATGAAGCAGAGACGGCGGACGCGGTGTCGGGTACGGTTTCGCAGACCGGCAGAAGCATGGCCACCTTGATCAACTCGCTGGCTACCGGCATAGGGCCGACGGGCGCTACGGTAGCGGCTATCCCCGCAGGCGGGTCGGTTCCCGCGGGCGGCGGCATACGCATCACGCAAAACCTTCCCGATTCGGACAGCTCCATATCGTTCAGCCACCAGTCGAGGGGCACGCAGGGCACGCGTATCGAGTTTGACATCACAAAGCTGAAGGACGGCGACAAGATCGACGTGACTGTGGCGGGGCAGCCGTATTCCGCGGTGTACCGCGAAGGCGATTCCGTTACGGATATCTTCAACAACCTGGGCGTTGTGGCGTCGGGAACGACGGAGACGATCTACCCGAAAGACAACAGCATACTCTTCAAGGAACTGAACGCGACGGCGGAGTTCACGGGCGTGACGGTTTCGACGGTAGAGTATGGCACCATGCGCATACAGGTGGGTGCGCTTGAGGGCGAGCAACTCAACATCGAAGTGCAGTCCATGAACACGAAGGGCCTCGGTCTCGACCCGTTCAACATCGACACGCAGGACGAAGCGGGCAAGGCGATCACGGCGGTCAGAAGCGCGATCGACGTCGTATCCGACCAGCGGGCGCTTTTAGGTGCCATGCAGAACAGGATGACCTATAAGATCAACAACATCAAGGTCTC
>DOMW01000002.1 GCA_003510345.1 Clostridiales bacterium
GGTTGTTCCAAAACCGCCATAAAAACTGGTGGTGCAGCTCTTCGGCCGTAGGCGCGCCCACCGGGCACACGGTGTAGCCGCGCGGATCCAGCGCGCGCGCAAGGCGCTTGATCGCCCCGCCTTTTCCGGCGGCGTCGTTGCCCTCAAACGCAATCACAATGGGCAGTTTCTTCGTATAAACGATATTGTGCAGTTCGCGCAGCCTGCGCTGCAATGCGGCAAGCTCCTTATCATATTGCTCACGCGGCATACTTTTTGTGAGGTCGGTCTCCCCGATCTTTTGCGCGGGGGCCATGCGGAAACGGATGTTGATATACGGTGTTTGCGGCGGCAGGTCGGGCGGAGGGCCTGCTTGCCGCTTTTCTAAAGCATGGGTAATCGCGTCCGCCACAGCCGCCTGCACGCAGCTTCGCACAGCCTTGCGGCTTTTGGCGTCGATCACGTGCCATTTTGCGTACCGGCTGTCGGTCGTCTCCAGCATTCTGCGGTAAAAAGCGTCCAGGTCGTCGTACCGGTCCATGCTCAAACGCGCGTCCGCATCCACGCGCCACGCGGTATGCTTGTCCGCAAGCAGCGCTTCAACGCGCTTCTTTTGCTCCTTTTTTGAGATGCGCAAAAAGAATTTTATGATGAGGTAGCCGTCGTCCGTAAGCTGGCGCTCGAATGTACTGATATCCTTAAAATAACGGTTCCAGCGGTTTGGTTTTTTGATATTGCTCCCAAATTGCGCCGCGCCCGAATACCACGAGCGGTCGAACACGGCAATGCGGCCATAAGTTGGCATTTTCTGCGCGAAACGGGCCAGCCAAGGCTGCCGCACCTCGTATTCTTCCGGTTTGCGCGTGGTGAACACGGAAAAACCGCGCGGGTCGAAATTCAGTATGAGGGAATTTATAGCCGAGCCTTTCCCTGCCGTGGTGAACCCTTCAAAGAGGATGATAACGGGGATCTTTTCGGCAATGATCTGCCGCTGCAACGCTGTGAGCGCCTCCCCCATTTCCCGGTTACTCTTTGTTTCAGTGGTTTGTGTCTTCATGGGAACACCTCCGTTAGCCGCTATTTAGAATATTCAGCAACTCCCCCGGCTTATCAATAATATAATCCGCCCCTTCGGCCAAAAGCACGCGCACCGGCTGGTAGCCCCAGCTCACGCCAATCGATGTAAGCCCGGCGTTTTTGGCGATCTGTATATCCGCATCCGAATCGCCCACAAAAAAACCGGGCTCGCCTTCCATGTTCAGGCGTTTTAACACGTTGTATACGTGGTCGGGCGCGGGCTTTCTGGCAACATCCGGGCGGTCGCCCTCGGCAGCGTCGATAAGGCCGCCGAATACTTCCGCGCAAAGCGCCTGCGCGGCTGCGTCCAGCTTGTTCGTCACGACGGCGGTGGCAAACCCCGCCGCTTTCACGTCCTTCAACATATCCAAAACACCAGCGTAAGGCGCAGTGTGGTTTTTCATCCGCACGGCGTAGATTTCCTTATACCGTGGCAGCAGGCGCTCCGCCTCCTCGTCTGTCGTGCCGCTGGGCATACTGCATTTCAGCATGTACACCGCCCCGTAGCCGAGCGCGTCGCGCACGGTTTCCACATCGCGCGGGGGAAGGGATAATTCGGCGAGGAGCGCATTGACGGACTCGTGCAGGTCGGTCAGCGTGTCAAGGAGCGTGCCGTCCATGTCAAAAATCACCGTTCCCACCATCAGGCATTCACCCCGCGCCAGCTAGGGTTTTGGATTTTCAGCTCGATATAGAGCACGACGTCGGACACGGTCGCGAACGAATGGATGTCCGCTTCGTCCACCTCTATACCGAATACTTCCTCAAATTCCACAATTACATTCACCACATCGAGCGAATTTAAAAGCAGGTCCTTTTGCAGGTGTGAATCCGCGCGGATAAGCCCTTCTTCCACACAAGCGTATTCCCGCAATATTTCTTTTACTTGTTCAAACATCGTCAGTCCCCCTTGTTAAGCTTGTAACGAATAATCTTTTTAGAGGTATTCTTTTCAAATTCCACATCGCGCAGGCGCACGGCAAGCACATGCTTGTAGCGCGGCAGCCCGCGGTTGATCTCCGCAACCTGCGCGCTCAGCGCCGTCTCGATCTCAGTTACCCCGTTCTCTTTTGCGTAGTCCTCGTCCGGCCATATCTCCGCCGTAATCTCGCCCCCGTTCTCATATACCGCGACTTCCCGCGCGAGCGGCAGGTTTATGATATAGCCCTCCAGTTCTTCCGGGCTCACATTTTCGCCGCTGTCCAGTATGATCAGGTTCTTCTTGCGGCCGGTAATGTACAAAAAACCGTCCGCGTCCAGGCGCCCGAGGTCGCCCGTTTTGAACCAGCCGTCCGCGAACACTTCGTTTGTCGCCGCTTCGTCCTTATAATACCCCATCATCACATTGTCGCCCCGCACCAGCACCTCGCCGTCTTCTATCTTCACCCGGCACACGGGCAGCACCGGCCCCACCGAATCGTCCTTGTAGAAGTTTTCGCGGTTTACGGCGACGAGCGGGGAACATTCGGTGATGCCATACCCCTGAAGCATCACGATCCCCAGCTTGCGGAACGCCGCCGTTACGGCAGGGTTCATCGGCGCGCCGCCCACAAAGCATTTTTTCAGCCGCCCGCCGAGCGCGGCATGCACCTCACCGAACAGTCTTTCCGCAAGGTCTATTTTAAGCTTTTTAAAGAACCCGGCAAGCTTCATGCCCGTCTCCAGCTTTTTGAGCTTCCCGCTTTTTTTCGCGCTGTCCATGATCTGCTTAAAGAGCGTATCGGCGATCAGCGGCACAAGCGCCATGGCCGTGGGGCGAAACAACTGCAAATTGGACAAAAACAGCTTGAGGTTCTCGTTGAAACAGATGGTAGACCCGGAGTGCAATATGGCAAGAATGCCGCAATTGCTTTCATACGCGTGGTGCAGCGGCAGCACGGATAAGAACACATCGTCGTCCGTATAATGCACGTGCCGCACCGCGCCGTCAAAGCTGGCAACCATATTTTTCTGGGAAAGCATAACCCCTTTGGGCAGGCCGCTCGTGCCCGATGTAAAATAGATCGCGGCCAGTTTTTCCGGGCCGGGTGAAACATCCGCAAAGGAAGCGTCTTTTTCAAAAGCGGTTTTGCCCGCTGCCAGCACCGCGGAAAGCGGCGTAAAATCCGCGCTGTCCGCCATGCAGATAAATTCCTTTACCTGGGGCAGTTGTTCCTTTATCGCTTCTATTTTTTTTGCCTGCGCGGCGGAAAACACAAGCACGGAAACATCCGCAAGCGCGATCAGCCCGCACAGCCGGTCAGCCGGAAGCTCGCGGTCGAGCGGCACAATGACGCCCGCGCCGCATAGCGCCGTAAAATACGTGAGCATCCACTCGTAAGAATTTTCGCCCACCACGCCGATGTGCGCGCCTTGCAGCCCTTTTGCGGCGAGCGCGCTGCCAAAGTGGTTTATGTCGCCATCAAACTGCCGCCATGTGACGCCCTTGTAATTCTTCGCGTCCACGCGCACACGGAACGCGTCTTTTTCCGGCGTGTTTTCTATGCGGTACGCCACAATGTCCTTTATGCGCGTTACAGTACGGGTTTGGTAATAGGGATAGGGTTTCACGTTCGTTCCTCCAAAATAATAAAAAGATAATTGCATAAAAAATATATGGATAAAACATGGTTTCGGTCCCTAATACAGACCTCTTATTTACTTGTTAATATAGTCAGCCTTCCTCTTCTTCGCCTCCTTCCGGTTCCACATAATCGATCGCGCCCTCAAATCCTTTTCGCAGCGCGTTCTTGAGCGTATCGTTTTTGGGATACTCCGTCGTGACGACGCATTCCGTGCCGGGGGCGCAGTTTTCAAAGATCCAGCGCGCGTCCGGCACAAACAGGCGGATGCACCCGTGCGAGCCGGGGGAACCGAGCTGGTTGTACGAACTCATCGTGTAGGTTTCCGCGCTGCGCGCGTTGTATAGTATGGAGTGGAAGTAAAAACTCCCGTGCATTTGCGTCCAGTATTGCGCGTAACAGTCGAAATTCACAAAAAAGCCGAAACGGTGGTATGTATCGCCCATATCGTATGTGCCTTCGGGCGTCCAGTTGCCGTTGCCGCCGGTTGTGCAGATCATCACGCGTTCCAGATTGATGAAATTGCCCTTTTCGTCTTTGGAAAACGCGTACACGCACTGGTTATGATAATCTACCACAAGTTTATAGGTATCTGCCGGGGGGCGGTCTGTAACCTCTTCGTAGTCGCCGTTATCGCCCACCTGCTCCTCAAACGGGGCGACGGACGCAGGCGCATAGCGCGCAAGCCACGCCATAGTGTAGGGAATAAGGCGTTCCCCTTCGGCGGCGGGTTCTTCCGCGCCATCATCGGCAGTTTCCGCCGGTTTCGCTTTTTCCGGCTCTTCCTGCGCGGTGGCAGTCTCTTCCTGCCGGGCCGTGCCCGCATTTGCCACAGGGGCGCATAAAAGCAACATACACAGCAGTACCAAAAAAACGGAACATAGTTTACGCATAATAAAGCCCCTGCCCTTCGCAGAAATATACAGATATAAACATTGTATAACAAACTATGGAAATACGCAACGTGCAACCTACACAACCACATAAAAGGATTATTTTTGAATTATGTTTGACTCCATGATCAGGCAGGGTATATAATAGGAAGCAGGGATATACCGCTAAAGCGGCTGGCCCGTTAGAGCAATTGAAATAATCGCTGCCATTGAGCCTGGGGCGATTATTTTTTGTCCTTTGAAATCATCCAGATCACTATCAGTATGACAGCGAGTATCACCAGATATTCCATTGGCACCACATCCTTCTAGCCGTTAGAAACGGAAAATTTGTGTGGCCAACCGCCCGCAATTTATCCCTGCTTACTTACGCATTATATCGTGTATACCGCCGTGTGTGCAATATGCTTTTGGGCGCGGCAATTAAAAAGCATGTATTTAAACGAATTACATTGTAATCGGACGAGCTGTGTGGTATGATTGCTTCGAAATTTGTGATACGAGATTCCGTGTGATTGATGAAAGCCCGGCCCTTGCAGCCGGTGGCGGTATATGAAATTCCTGCATCTTTCCGACCTGCACATCGGCAAAACCGTAAACGGCTTCTCCATGCTGGAGGAGCAGCGGCATGTTTTTGCGCAGATCATCGGATATATTAAAACCGAGAAGCCCTCTGCCGTACTCATTGCGGGCGATATTTATGACCGCGCCGTGCCGGGTATTGAAGCGGTGCGCCTTTTTGACGATTTTCTGACCGACCTGGCCGGAACGGGCGTTGTGGTGCTCATAATCTCCGGCAATCACGATTCGCCGGAGCGCCTGCATTACGCAAGCCGGCTACTGTCCGAACAAAAGCTTCACTTGTGCGGCGTTTTTGACGGCAGGCTGCAATCGGTACAGCTTAAAGACGACTATGGCGAGATCAATTTCTGGCTGTTGCCATTTATAAAGCCAAGCGCCGTGCGTGCGTATTTTGCGATTCAGGATATGGAAAGTTACGCCGACGCCATAATGGCGGTTATAGATTCCGCTGCTATAGACTACACAAAGCGAAATGTGCTGTTGTCGCACCAATTTTATGTGGCGGCGGGGGTTACGCCTATCCGCTCCGAATCGGAAATCAATCCTGTCGGCGGGTTAGACGCCGCCCCCGCCGCGATCGTATCCGGTTTTGATTATGTTGCGCTCGGCCATCTGCACGGCAGGCAAAATGTCGGGCCCCACATCCGCTACGCGGGTTCGCCGGTCAAATATTCACTTTCCGAATGGAGGCATACAAAAACCGTTACGCTGGTAAGTCTTGGGGAAAAGGGCAATCTAGAGATAACAGAACTGCCGCTGATGCCCCTGCACAATATGCGTGAGATAAAAGGCCCGCTTGCGCTGCTCACAAGCCAGGAAATAGCCGATGGCGACTGTGAGGACTATCTGCGCGTAATCCTCACCGATGAAGAAGAAATCGTCGACCCTATGGGCAAGCTGCGCAGCCGCTATCCAAACGTGATGGCGCTGGATTTTGAAAATTCCCGTACAAGCATAGAGATAACACCAGCGCCGCAGGGAACAGGGCAGCTTGAAAAACTTTCAACCTATGACTTGTTCAGCGAGTTTTATCTTGCAACTACCGGCGCTGTTATGTCGCAGGCGCAGGCCGGGATTGTGCGCGAACTGCTGGAAGGGGGCCGCGAATGAAACCGCTCTCCCTCACCATGTGCGCGTTCGGGTCTTATGCCGGGGAAGAAACCCTGGATTTTACCGCCCTTGGCGAAAACGGCCTGTACCTGATAACCGGTGAGACGGGCGCGGGCAAAACCACCATATTCGACGCTATATCCTACGCCCTTTTTGGCAAGGCGAGCGGGAGCGCAAGAAACAGCTACAAAATGCTGCGCAGCGATTACGCGCAGGGCCGCGCGAAAACCTATGTGTGCTTAACCTTTTCATCCGCAGGCAAGATATACGCCATCCGCCGCGATATCATACCCCACATTGCCAGAAAGACAGAAGAAGTCACCTATAGCGACAGCGTGTCCCTCACGCTCCCCGACGGAACCGTTATGGATCGCGGCCGCGACGTCGACGCAAAGATCCTCGACGTTGTAGGGCTGGACCGCGACCAGTTTGCGCAAATCGTTATGATAGCCCAAAACGACTTTCTTCGTTTTTTGCAAAGCGGAACGGATGAGCGGGTAAAGATTCTTCGCCGGATTTTTGGTACAGGATCATTAAAGTTTTTCCAGGAAAGTTTAAAAACAAAGGCGCGCGAAAAAGACGATGAGCGTAAAGCTGTGCTGCGTGATTTCGCCAGGTATGAGGTAGACCCATACCGGAGCAGCGAGCAGTTTGCAGCGTGGGAAAAACAAATAAAGGATGATGAATCCGCTATCCGGCAAGCGGATGAACAGCTTGCGGAAAATGACGCGTTATCAAAAACACTTGCGGCGCAAATTGCTGTCGCTGAGGGTATAATAAAGCTCTTTGCGGATCTTTCCGCAAGGCGCGAGGCGCTTCGGGCGCACAACGCAAAGCAAGAGGAAATAAATGCTGCAAGGCGGCAAAAAGAACGCGGCGAAACGGCTTTGCGAAAAGTAAAACCGTTTGCCGATAAAGCCGCCGAGGATGAGAAAACACTGTCGTCTATAAAAACGGATTTTGAAAACGCAAGCGAAGCGGCAGAGCAGGCTGCCCAACGCTTGGAGTCCGCAAAAAGAACGCTCGCCGCGCTGCCGCCGATTGACGCCGCACAGCAGGCTTTGAACGCGCTCTGCGATTTATGGAACCGGACAGAAATAAAGTATGGCAAACTGAAACAAATCCAAATTGATTACGACGCTATAGCGAAAAAAAAGCTGCGACTGGACGTCATCCGCGCCGAACTTGCCGGTGTTGAGAAAACGATTCTTACGTTAGCGCCCGTGCAAGATGCGCAAAAGGCCCTTTTGGAGCTCAAAGCAAGCTATGCCGCTTGTCTGGAAAAACAGGATTCCCTCGGCAGGCTGCAAGAGGAGTACAGCGCCATCCAAATCAGGAAAAAAGAACTTTTCCAATTGCAAGCTGAATTTGAAACCCTTTCGGAGCAATATGCAACCGCCAAGGGAAAACATGACGCGCTGTATGAGTTGTTTCTGCGCAATCAAGCCGGTGTGCTTTCGGCGACACTGGAAACAGGCAAGCCCTGCCCCGTGTGCGGGTCGATAGAACACCCCGCACCCGCCGTTGCGGAAGGGGGAGACATTAGTGACGCAAAGCTGAAAGAATTTAGTAAAGACGTTGATACGGTAAAAAATGAACTGGACGCCGCAGCTATAGAATGCGCGAAACTGCGCAAAGAGATAGAATCGCTTGCTGATAGGTTCTCGGCGGACGCAGCTAAGTGGTTTGAACAATCTTCCGTGGAAACCGTGGGCAATGTGCTTTTAAGCGCGCTGAGTCAGGAAAAAGCAAATGTTTCCGCGCTCTCGGAGAAAATCGACGCGGACGAAAGAGCATTCGTGGCGCTGACGGCGCAATGGGACGCAACAGCAAAGCGCAAAGAAGAACTGGGCCCGCAGTGCACCGCATTGGAAGCGGAAGTAAAAGCACAGACCGAGCGATTCGTAAAGGATTTTCACGCGTTTTCACCGGGTGCCGCCTGGGATGGTTCCGGCATCCGGCTTAACGCTTTATGTTCGGAAACAGAAACGGCTTTCGCGGAACTGACCGCAAAGAAAGAGGCTGATACAAAGGCTTTGGCTGATCTTAAAGCGAAATTGGAAGCGGCCACGAAAGAACTTAACGAAAGTGAAGCAGGTCTTGCTTCCGCCAAAGCGCTTGTGTCCGAGCGGGGCCATCGTGTGCGGGAACAAGAAAAAGCGGCCGCCGCGTCAAATGCATTGTACAAAAACGCGTTGTCCGAATGCGGATTTTCCGGTCGTAAAGCGTATGCCGCCGCGTTAGTAAGCGAAAACGAACTGGCAGCGCTGACAAAAGTTCTCGCCGAGTATGAAGAAAATGGCAAGATGCTATCGACTGAGATCGAAAGGCTCCAAAAAGAGACGGCGGATAAACAAAAGCCGGATCTGGATCAACTGCATAACGAAGCCACGGCGTTGAAAATACATATCGAAAAGCTTCGCGATGCGCGCGATGAGGTAAAATCGCGGCTCGATCATATCGCCCGCATTCTGCGCGAGCTTAAAAAATCGGCGGCGGCCCTTTTGAGA
>DOMW01000194.1:0-141 GCA_003510345.1 Clostridiales bacterium
TTTTAATTGCGGAGTAGTATAAGCAAAGCAGTAGGCACCGGCCAAATAAATAGTATTATTTTACGCTGGATGCAGTGATAATCTAGCACGCTAAGCAGGCTGTCAAGGAAGGCCCAGCTGCAAGGAATCGCATAACCACGC
>DOMW01000194.1:148-4414 GCA_003510345.1 Clostridiales bacterium
GCAGATGTCGTGCCTTTATTGACAGCCTGCGGCCCCGCTCACGCCTTCTCCTTCACCGTACCTTTTCGATACGCTTTCAAAAGCGCCTGAATGTCGCCTATCGTTTCCATCAGGTCGCGCCCGGTATCCGTCTCGCTCACCCTGATCCTTTTTTCCGCCGTGTCAAACACCACAAACGTGGAATGGATATCCTTGTTCTGCAAGATTACCTGCAAACGCCCGGGGAAAGGTTCGTGCGAAACCATCCGTATGCCATAACTACTGTAGAACATCGTGTACCCGGCAATCCCCGTCTCCCCCTGGTACGCGCGGCAAAACCCGCCGTCTATCATGATCAACCTGCCGCCCCCGCGCACCGGCGTTTCCCCTTCCTTTGCCCGCACCGGCACATGCCCGTTTATAATGTGCGAATACCTGCCGGTAAGCCCAAAATCCGAAAGTATCCTCTCGCATACCTCCGGCTCTTCTATCAGCGTATAATACACGTTCTTCTTTTCCTTCCATGTCTCCTCGTCCTCGAGAAACACGCGTTCAAATGTCGCCATCCTGTCCCGCCCAAACGACGGCGAGAACCTGCCGCACCATAAATACCAGGCAAAATCCCGCCATTTTTCTTTCCGCTTGTCGCTTTCCTTCGCGTAATACGCCTGCCGCATCGCCAAATCAGCATAATCCATTAATTCCCTGCCATGAAGCTTCACCACACCCACGTCTAATTCATGGTATGTGCCGTCGTCGTTCATGGGCAGGCAGCCATGAAACAGTAAGTTTCCGTTGTATATTTTATACATACTGCCATTTGAATACAAAAAACGGATGTGCCGCTGGAGTTTTTCGCTCTGCGCAAAAGAATGGATAAGCTGCGCCACCACGTCCAGTTCCTGCTCGGTCAGCTCGTATGGATTTTCGCTGTTTACCGTCGGAAGCATGCGTTCTTTGAGCTTATGTTCTTTTCCATCCACGCGCACCGTCATGGAATCAAAATCGATCTTATCCAAAAGCAGCCTGTCCGTCATGCCAAACTCCGGGTTGCGCAGTATAATCTGCCCTTCCAGCTTGAGTTGTATCACCAGCATCGCAAGGTTCATCTGCTCGAGCAGTGTTTTTTTATCCTTGTATGTCTCTTTCGCGAAAAGCGCCAGCGGGCGCAGATTGATACCGTAAGCATTCTCCACAAAATCCAAATTGTCGTAACGGATACTGATATTCAAAACATTCGCGATACACGCTTCACATCCCGCCGCCGCGCCCATCCACAGCACGTCGTGGTTGCCCCACTGGATATCCACCGCATGGTGATCCATCAGCTTGTCCAAAATCACATCCGCGTGCGGCCCCCTGTCAAAAATATCGCCCACCACGTGCAGCCGATCCACCGCCATGCGCTTTATCACGCCGGAAAGCGCGATAAGAAAAGAGTCCGCCCTGTCAATATCAATAATCGTCGATATGATCTGTTCATAGTATTCCTGCTTGTTCAGCGACTCGTCATTCGTATGCAGCAGCTCGTCCAGAATGTACTCAAAGTCATCGGGTAGCGCCTTGCGCACCTTGGAACGCGTATATTTGGAACCGCACAGCCTGCACACCTCGATCATGCGGTACAGCGTGATCATATACCACTCGCGCATATCTTCCTTTTCTTTTTTGATCTCTTTTAATTTCTGATCCGGGTAGTAGATCAGCGTGCAAAGCTCCGTGCGCGTCTTGTTGCTCACTGTCTTACTGTACAAAATATCCACCTTTTCACGTATCACGCCGGAAGCGTTGTTCAAAATGTGGCAAAACGCTTCGGCTTCCCCGTGGATATCGCTCACAAAGTGCTCCGTTCCTTTGGGCAGGTTCAATATCGCTTTTAAGTTTATGATCTCCGCGCAAGCCGACTGTATCGTAGGGTAGCGTTCCGACAAAAGTTCAAGGTATTTCAGATTCTGCGTATCCATAAAATGCGCCCCTCTTTCCTATTACATATTACCATAATCGCACAAAAAGTGCATCTGTTTCATATGCGGCACTACTAATTGCTTTTATGTAATATAACCGGTAGGTTTTAATCAAAAATTCAAACGATTTCACAAATCATTTGCAGATCCTTTATCACTTGTTCACATTTTCGTGCTATCCTTAAGACACATAGAATATACTTCCAACCCCTTATTTATGTAAAAGCCCTCATTTGAGGGCTTTCGCATTTTTATGCTGTATTATTAAACATTGTGGTTTCTATGTTGCTTATGGTATACTATTTATAAAAAAGGGGGGCTGTTTAAATGGCAATTAGAAAATCGAACCGTGAAATGACAACCGAAACGATTTCCCATGACCTCACGATCGAGGTGGTTCGGACGACTGTCGAAGGCTACCAGCAAGGTAACGATTTCCAGGTGTCGGATGTAGATATCGCCAGGTTTGCTGTTTCCATCTATAACGAATGCTTCCCGATCATCCGGGAATTGATCGAAAAAGAAGAGTAGGGCATCCTCTTATCCCCTGCAAAAAGGCCGCCGGGCGGGCGGTCTCTTTTTGCGCGTTGTTTGTTCCGTTGTTTCCGCGTTTACATCTCTTTGCACAGCCAGCGCGCCGCGTTCCCGAACAGCACGTCGTAGCCTTCCCACGCTACGAATTCCGGCGGGGCCCAGTGCGGCGCGATATCGCTCGCGAACACAAACGAGCGGCCGCTTCCCATCGCGCAGGCCGCCGCCATGATATCCCCGTTCTCTGTGCGCATGATCACATCGCCCGCGTCTTTTTCAACCAGCTTGTTGTATCCCAGAACGTCGGGCACATTTTTGCCGATCCCTTTTACTATCGCGTGATCCGCCGTGACGCGCACGCCGATCCCAGCCGGCTTTTCCACCCTGTCATCCGTCTCTTTCACGGAAACAGGCAAAATCTCTTCCACAGGCGTCCCCGCGTATTTGGCCTTTGCTTCAATACCCGCAAACGACATATACCCGCCCATCATGGCAAATCCGCCGCCCGCGCGCACATAGGCCGCGATCGCTTCCAGCCTGTCCGGCGCCTTTTTAGAGCGAACAAATGTATCGTCCGCCAACAGCAGCGTGTTCGCGCCAATGTCGCTCAACACAACCGCGCCGTATTTTGAAAGCGCTTCCGCCGTATCCGGGAATTTTTTCATCGCCACATGGCAGGGCATATACTCTACCTCATACCCCGCTTTTTCAAAAGCGGCAATCAGCGTGGCGCCGCCCTCTTCATAGGTGCAGGTATTGAATGTGTCAAAGCCTTTCTGGTGGATGCTGTGCACAAACCATGATTCCCCTGCCAACAAAATTTTCTTCACGATACCTTCTCCTTTACATATTATATTTTTATTAAAAGGTTATTCTACTTTTTCTGTTTTGTCCATCTTTTTTTATGTGCTTCATTTCTCTTTCATTTTTACCTGTTACAGTAGCCCCACAAGCAAAAAAGCGCCACGCGCTCATTAATAAAAGATTTATGAATTTGGAGGAAGACAAAATGAAAAAAATACTGGGTATCGCCATCGCGGCAATCCTCACAGCAACGCTCGCGGTAGGCTGCGCGCCCGTTCCGCAGACGCAGAACAACGATTTATCCGCACTTGAGGATCAATTGAACCAAATCTCGGATGGCCTTTCCGCGCTCCAGTCCGATGTGGACGGCATAAAGAACACTGCGCCCACATCCGGAACCGCCACGGAGGTAAATGAAAACACAGCTCCTGTTCCGCAGCCCGACGTACCCGCACCGAGTACAGACCCGAGCGCGCAAACGCCGACAGACACACAAGCGCAAGCACCGGCGGACACACAAGCGCAAACGCCAGCAAGCACACAGGCGCAACCGGCGGTAGTCACGCAAGCGCAAGCGCCAACTAAAACAGCCGCCGATTATGACTTCTCTGGCTTTACCGGGCCGGTAAACGACCTTGTAGCCAGAATGGACGCGGCGACGTTCGACCAGGCGCGCGGCCTGGAATCGGAAGCAAACGCGCTGGACAATCAAATTGAAGCGCTGGAAGACACCGCCGAGCGTGATTTCCGGCAGGGGCTGCTTTCCCGCGCCGATTACCGCAGTGTTGAAGCGGAAGCGGAACGGCTGGAAAATTTGCTGGATAACGCGGAGGACTATATGGAGCACCGGCTTGGATATGACGATTGAGGGCACCAAATAAGCACTGAACAGATCAAAGCGGGTTCGTATCCCCATCCCCTGGGCGTAATCGCCTAAATACGAACCCGTATTTTTATTGTATAAATATCTTGCGTTTGCTTTTGGGTA
>DOMW01000149.1:0-2195 GCA_003510345.1 Clostridiales bacterium
TGTACGTAACTATCTGCTACTGATTGCCAGCCTTATTTTCTATGCGTGGGGCGAACCTAAATATATCCTGCTGATGCTCGTGTCCATACTGCTGAATTATTGTTCCGGCTTGTTGATCGACCGTGCGGAAAACATAGCGGGCAAACACCGGCTGCTGCTGAAGAACCTGTCGCTGGCGGCTTGTGTCGTCATCAATCTGCTGTTGCTTGGTTATTTCAAGTATTTTAACTTTTTTGCCGGTATATTTAGCGCGCTGGCAGGCACGGAGGCATTGCAGGTATCCAATATCATTTTGCCTATCGGTATTTCATTTTATACGTTTCAAGCCATGTCTTATGTGATTGATTTATACCGCAAGAGGATAAAAGTGCAGAAAAACCCGTTGAAACTGGCTTTGTATATCTCGTTTTTCCCACAGTTGATCGCCGGCCCCATTGTACGCTACGCGGATATTGAAACGCAGATAGACGTACGTGTTATCACCCCGCAAAAAACCGCGTTTGGTATAAAACGTTTTATATATGGCCTTTCCAAAAAGGTTATTATCGCCAATACCATGGCGCTTGTCGCCGACCGTATATACGCGCTGCCTGCGGCAGACCTGTCAACCGGTTTGGTATGGGCGGCCGCCATCAGTTACACGCTGCAAATTTATTTTGATTTTTCCGGCTATTCCGACATGGCAATCGGCTTGGGTAAAATGTTCGGCTTCGATTTCAATGAAAATTTTATTTATCCGTATACGGCTAATTCCATACAAGGTTTTTGGCGCAGATGGCATGTTTCGCTGTCTACCTGGTTCAAAGAATATCTGTATATTCCGCTGGGCGGGAACCGCAAAGGCGCGGGGCGCACCTACCTGCATCTGTTGATTGTATTTTTTGCCACAGGCCTGTGGCACGGCGCCAGTTGGAATTTTGTCGTATGGGGATTATATAATGGGCTTTTTCTGATTATCGAGCGGCTGTTCTTAGGCAAGCTATTGGAAAAATGTAAGCTGAAATTTATCAACATTATTTATTCACTGGTGGTAGTGGTTGTGGGTTGGGTTATCTTCCGTGCGGAAGATTTGCGTCAGGCCGCTATCACGATCAAACGTTTGTTTGTGCCCACGGCGGGCAGCCCGGCCTACAATATCTGGCAGTTTATTGACGCGAAAGCGATTTTTATCGTCGTCATGGGCGCATTGTTGTGCGGCGTTATACAGCGGAACGGCAGGCTGAAAACGGCGCTCTACAATGAAGAAAAGACATTTGGCGTGGAGATCCCCGTGTTGATTGCCTTGTTTACATGCTGCGTTTTCATGCTGGTCAGCAGCACCTATAACCCGTTTATCTACTTTCGGTTTTAACGCCGGGGAGGTTTACATTGAAAGCGAAAATACTTGTTTCCATATTTGCGGTAATGATCACCGCGCCCGCCATACTGTTTTTTATACTCCTGCCCACAAGCGGCACGATAAGCGCGGCGGAAAAGCGCGAGCTTGCCGCGTTCCCGCAATTTAGCTGGGAAACACTGGACACCTATCCAAGCGGTATTGAGAATTATTACAACGATCGCCTGCCTTTTCGTGACAGGATGGTGCAGGCAAATACATTCGTCAACTACAAATTATTCGGCGTGTTAAACTCCGATACCGTTGCCGCAGGCAAGGACGGATGGTTGTTTTACAAAAACAAGGAAGATGGAAGCCCGCTGGATGCTTACGCCAACGGTTCGTCCTTTGCGCCGGAAGAATTGGCGCGTATCGGGGATCGCTTGCAGAGAATGCAGGATGCGGCGTATGCGCAGGGTGCGGATTTTCTGTTTGTCATGACTCCCAACAAGGAAGAAGTATATTCGGAATATGTGCCGGACGCCTATGAGAAAGTGAGCGGCGACCGTGCGTTTAACCAGCTTTACGATTATCTCAAACAAAATACTGGCGTTCGGGTCGTTCGCGCGGACGAAGCGTTGCTTCCCTATAAAGACGACTATACGTTGTACTATAAAACAGATACGCACTGGAATGATCTGAGCGGATTCCTCGCAGCACAGCAAATATTAGAGGCATTTGGTATGCCGGCCAGCACACCGGACGATGTTGAGATCACGCAAAAGCCGGCGGGTATGGCCGATTTGTCTGATATGGCGGGGCTGCAAATGCTGGATCTGGAGAGTGTAGACTATGAGATTAGCGGCTACATGCCGGGTGT
>DOMW01000149.1:2204-8528 GCA_003510345.1 Clostridiales bacterium
CATTGGCAATGGGGAAAAATTGGTTGCGGCGCGTGATTCGTTTATGAGCGCCGTGATCCCTTGGCTGTCCCCGGCCTTTAGTGAAGCATATTATTACCTGCCTGCGCCTGGCTATGCCGCCGATAGTAATTTCACCGCTTATGAGGAACTGCTGATCCGCGAGCAACCCACAAAAGTCATCGTGGAATCTGTCGAGCGTTACCTGCCGCTTCTGGCGGCGGGGTGACGCTTACGTTGCCGACGCCGGGGGATGTTCCCCCAATCCGGCTATATTGGCTTTTTTTAATGTTTACGGTATAATAACTGCTGTTATGAAAAAAAAGAACGGGCTGCGTGTGAGCGGCACAGCGGAAAACAGCATGGCGGCGGAAGCGGGCATTTTAGCGGGCGATACGCTGCTTGCCATAAACGGTAACGAGATACGCGACAGCATCGATTACGAGTATTTCCTTGCGGAAGACAACCTGGTGCTCTTATTTCTGGATAAAGCGGGCGAACCTTATGAGGTGGAGATAGAGGGCGGCGGGGAAGAAGGGTTCGGCCTTTCGTTTGAAGACGACGGGCTTAACGGGAAGATCGTGTGCCGTAATAAGTGCGTGTTCTGTTTTGTGGATCAACTGCCCGGCGGGATGCGCAAAACACTTTACGTAAAAGACGACGATTGGCGCATGTCCTTTCTGATGGGCAGCTACATCACGCTGACCAACCTTACGGAAGACGAGATAGCGCGCATCATAGCACAGCGCATTTCCCCGCTGTATATTTCCGTGCATGCCAGTGACGACGATGTGCGGGCGAAGCTGCTGGGTACACAAGGCGCGCGGGGCGCGTTTGGCATCATACGCAGGCTGGCCGCCGCCGGGATATCCATGCACACGCAGGTGGTGCTTTGCGGCGGGATAAACGACGGGGATGCGCTGCAAAAGACGATGGAAGACCTGTTTGCGCTGTATCCGGCGGTGCGGTCTTTGGCGGTGGTGCCTGTGGGGCTTACCTGCCACAGGGAAGGGTTGTATCCGTTGAAACCGCTGGATGAGGAAGCCGCGAAGGGCGCTGTGGCGCAGATCGAGGGGATGCAGCGGGGTTGCCTTAACAAATCCGGCACGCGGTTTGTGTTTGGCGCGGATGAATTATACTTTCGCGCGGCGATGGAATTGCCGGAGCTTGCGGCATACGAGGAATTCCCGCAGATAGAAAACGGCGTGGGCATGGTGCGNNAAATTCTTGTGCGAAGCGCGGGAAGCGCTGGATAGTTATAGCGGCCCCGCGCAGGAAAAGAGCGCGGCGATAGCGACGGGTGCGGATATGGCGCCGTTTATGCGGCGGATCGCGGGATGGGCGCAAGAGCGCCACGATGTGCGGCTGCGAATCTATGAGGTGCGAAACGATTTTTTTGGACAAACGGTGACGGTGGCCGGGCTTTTGACCGGGCGCGACCTGATAGGGCAGCTAAAAGGGAAGGTGCGGGAAGGCCCGCTGCTCCTGCCTGCCACGATGTTCCGCGAGAATACGGAAACGACGCTGGACGGGCTCGCGTTGGAAGATATCGCGCGGGAGCTGCGCGTGCCGTGCAGGAAAGTGGCTGTGGACGGTTACAGCTTGATAGGGCAACTGATGGGAGAGGAAAATGGCGAAACCACTGGTAGCGATTGTCGGCAGGCCTAACGTAGGCAAATCGACGTTTTTTAACAGGATCACGGGAACAAAGCTGGCGATTATAGAAGATACGCCGGGTGTGACGCGCGACCGCATCTACGCGGACGCGGAGTGGCTTTCGCGCGAGTTCACGCTGATCGACACGGGTGGCATCGACACGGTGACGGAAGACACGATACTGAAGCAGATGCGTCTGCAGGCGGAACTGGCGGTGGAATCGGCGCAGCTTATACTGTTTTTTGTGGATGGCAAGACGGGCGTGACGGCCGAGGATTACGAAGTGGCGAAGCTGCTGCGCAAATCGGAAAAGCCGGTGATCGTCGTTGTGAACAAGGTGGACAACAAAACGGACGAGCAGAACCTCTACGACTTTTATGAACTGGGGATCGGGGAAGTGCTGGGGATCTCCTCTTCGCAGGGGCTGGGCCTGGGCGAGCTTTTGGACGAGGTGATAAAGTATGTGGACGAAGCGCCCACGGAGGAAGACGGCGAAACGCTGAAGATTGCGCTGGTTGGCAAGCCGAATGTAGGGAAATCTTCGCTCGCGAACAAGATTTTGGGGTATGACAGGACGATTGTAAACGATATTCCCGGCACGACGCGCGACGCGATCGACACTACGTTCACGCGGGATGGGGTAGCCTACACGATCATCGATACGGCGGGTATGCGCAAAAAAGCGCGGATAGAAGATAAATCCATCGAGCGGTACAGCGTTATCCGTTCGCTTGCGGCCGTGCGGCGGGCGGATGTGGCCGTGGTGATGATCGACGCGGAAGAGGGCATCACCGAGCAGGATGTGAAAGTCGCGGGGTATGTACATGAGGAAGGCAAGCCTGTGGTGATCGCGGTGAATAAGTGGGACGCGGTGGAAAAGGATACGTTTACCATAGAGGAATACGGTAAAAAGATAAAGGAAGACCTCGCGTTCATGCCATACGCGAAGGTGATCTATATTTCCGCCCTGACCGGCCAGCGGGTGGGCAAGCTGTTTGACCTCGTGCACGAGGCGTATGAAAACAACGGCAGGCGCATTGCCACGGGCATTTTAAACGACTGCCTGCACGACGCGATGCTGGCTGTGGAACCGCCGTCCGATAAAGGCAGGCGGCTCAAGATATTCTATATTACGCAGGCCACCGCGCACCCGCCCACATTCATACTTTTTGTGAACGACGCCGCGCTGCTGCATTTTTCCTACAAGCGCTATCTGGAAAACTACCTGAGAAAAACATTTGACTTTGCGGGGACACCCATTAAAATAATAGTGAGGAACCGGAACGAAGAACAGGACGGAGGATTTTGATGTTTGACATACCTGGTTTTGCGATAAGCGGAATGCTCATACTCATTCCTGTAATCGCCTATTTAATCGGCGGCATCCCATTTTCGTATGTATTCAGCAAGACGATAAAAGGCGAGGATATCCGCGAGCGGGGCAGCGGCAACGCCGGGACGACGAACGCTTTGCGAAGCTACGGCTGGGGCCTGGGGCTGCTGACGCTCATTGGCGACGTGATGAAAGGCGTTGTGGCCGCTTTAATAGGGCTGTGGCTGGGCGGCGAAACGGGCCTTTATATCGCGGGCGTATTCGCGGTGGTGGGGCATAATTTCTCCATCTATTTAAAATTTAAGGGTGGCAAGGGGATCGCGGCGACAACGGGCGTGCTGCTCATTATCCAGCCCATCCCCACGATCGTGATATTCGGAACGTGCGTGCTGATCGTCGTCGCCACAAAAATCATGAGCATTGGTTCGCTGATTGGCCTTTGCGCAAGCGTTGTCGCCGCGTTTATCCTTTCAAACGGCAACCTGCTTTGGTCGTTTTCTGTGCTCATCATAGCGCTTTTGGGGATATTCAGCCACAGGGAAAACATATCCCGGCTCGCGCAGGGAAATGAACGAAAGCTGAATCTATCAAAAAAGTAGCATAAAATAGCGAAAATACTTGAACTGGCAGTGACACTATGCTATAATGCCATTAGAATAAAGCTTACATGAGAGAGTGGGTGACCCCGCTCTTTCTCATTGTAAGCGGTAGCGGGTGCGTTTGTGGCGAAAAATGTAAGGCAATTGACGGAAGAGATCGCCCGCCCGGTCGCAGAAGGGCTGGGCTTACTTTATGTGGATACGGAATATGCCAAACAGGGCAAGGACTTTGTGCTGACGGTCTATATTGACAAAAAAGGCGGCGTGACACTGGAAGACTGCGAAGCGGTGAGCAGGGCGGTAGAGGCTGCGTTGGACGAGAAAGACCCCATTGCAGATTCGTATTGCCTGTGCGTTTCCTCGCCCGGGCTGGACAGGCCGCTTAAAACGGAGGGGGATTTCGAGCGTTCGCTGGGCAGCGCCGTCGATGTGAAGCTGTACCGGCCGTTTGAGGGGAAAAAGGAATACACCGGCACGCTGACCGGCTACACGAAGGATTCCGTTACCGTGGAAACGGATGGGCTGGAGATTACGTTTGAATTGAAGGAAACGGCAAAAATCAATTTGCATTTGGATTTTTAATATTAAGAAATAAGCAGGTAGGTAGGGATCATGAACGTTGATTTCATTAATGCACTGAATGAACTGGAGCAGGAAAAAGGCATCAATAAGGATGTCTTACTGGAAGCGATAGAGATGGCGCTTATTTCCGCGTACAAGCGGCATTACGGCAACAACGAGAACGCCCGTGTGGAGATCGATACGGAAACGGGGGAGATCCGTGTGTTTGCCGTCAAGCAAGTCGTAGAGGAAGTGGACGAAGAAGGCGCGCAGATCACGGTGGAAGAGGCGAAAGAGGTCAACGAGAAGTATGAGGCCGGGGATACGCTTGAACTGGAAGTGACGCCCAAAGAGTTTGGCCGCATTGCCGCGCAGACAGCGAAGCAGGTAGTGGTGCAGCGCATACGCGAAGCGGAACGCGGCATCATATACGACCAGTTCTCGGAAAAGGAAAACGAGGTTTTGACGGCGATCGTGCACCGGATAGAGCGCGGGAACGTTTATGTGGAGCTGGGCAGGGCGGAAGGCATCATCCCTGTGGGAGAGACGGTCTATAACGAGCATTACAATATTAGTGAGCGGCTGAAGGTTTATATATTGGAAGTAAAGAAAACGAACAAGGGGCCGCAGATCATTGTATCGCGTACCCACCCTTCGCTTATAAAGCGGTTGTTTGAGCTGGAAGTGCCCGAAATACGCCAGAATGTAGTGCAGATAAAAAGCATCGCGCGGGAAGCGGGCGGCAGGACAAAGATTGCCGTGTGGTCGGAGGAAAAAGACGTAGACCCGGTGGGCGCGTGCGTGGGCCACAAAGGCACGCGTATTGAAAAGGTCGTGGAAGAGCTGAACGGGGAGAAGATCGACGTGGTGCCGTGGAGCGCCGACCCGATCGAGTTTATCGCGAATGCCTTAAGGCCCGCAAAAGTCGTGATGGTGCAGATCAACGAAGATGAAAAGGCGGCGAAGGTCATCGTGCCGGATTACCAGCTATCCCTCGCGATAGGCAAGGAGGGGCAAAACGCCCGGCTGGCCGCCAAACTGACAGGCTGGAAAATAGATATCAAGAGCCAGTCGCAGATAGAGCAGGAGGTGTTTGGCGAGGAATTTGCCAACGCGGACGTCAATTACGAATCGGATATGGAAACCGAGTTCGATGTGATAGAGGAACTGGATGAGGAAGAGGCAGTGGAGGAACTGGAAGAAGAGATGATTGGCGAAGCGCTTAAAAAAGCGCCCGCCGCTGCGGACGGAAAAGAGGGGTAGGCGCGTGAAAGGCAGACATGAGCCGCTTAGGATGTGCGTTTGCTGCCGGCAGAGCAGGAAAAAAGAAGAGCTGGTGCGCGTGGTGAAAAAGCAAACCGGCGAGATTGCGCCGGACGGGACAGGCAAGGCGGCGGGCAGGGGCGTGTATGTGTGCAAAAGCGCGGATTGCATGGAAAAAGCGTGCAAGAAGAAACTGTTAAATAGGGCGCTCAAATGCAATGTGCCGCAGGATGTGTATGACACCCTCCGGGAAATGGTGAGCAGTGGAAGCGAATGAAAAGTTTGCGCGCATGATGGGTATGGCGAGGCGCGCGGGAAAAGCGGTGCTGGGCGCAGGGGCGTGTGACGCCGCGATCAAGAGCGGCGCGGCAAAGCTTGTGGTGGTGGATGGCGGCGCGTCCGAAAGGACAAAAAATGATTTTAAAAACGCCTGCGGGCATTATGAGGTGAAGATCATCGTGCTTCATGAAGCGAATATATTGGAACGGTGCCTGGGAAAACCGGGCAATAAACTGATGGGAATTACGGACGCCGGTTTTGCTGAAAAAGTAATAGATTTGTACGGCGATGCTTCCGGGGGTGAATAATTTGAGCAAAATCAAAATCTTAGAAACAAACAAAAGTCTTCTGGCCAATGCGCAGG
This sequence comes from Clostridiales bacterium, assembly GCA_003510345.1. Classification (GTDB taxonomy): domain Bacteria; phylum Bacillota; class Clostridia; order Christensenellales; family Christensenellaceae; genus UBA5399. Next base: position 8,257 of record DOMW01000149.1, read on the forward strand.
GTATCTTTGACGATATCCTGAATATGCAGGCGCGGGCGGACGAACAGATCAAATCGATCCGGGTGATCGAGGCGAAGATCGTTGATATCGAAAAAGCAAAGAAAGAAAAGCAGGCGAGGGAAGAGCAGCAAAAAGCCGAGGCCGAACGGCAGCGGCAGGAGCTTGCCGCGCAAAAAGAAGCGGAACAAGTGGCAAAAGAGGCGGCCCCCGCGCCCGAAGACCCGGCGTCCACGGCGGCGGAGCAGGAAACGAAAGAACCCGCGGCGGTGGAG